>JAGQQE010000254.1 GCA_020426345.1 Planctomycetaceae bacterium | reverse complement strand
CTACTCGCACTTTTTCATCATCATTCATCTGAACGCCGAATCCGCTGCTCAGTAAATCGTGGGTAACTGCTCCGGCAGACGCCAGGATCAGTCCGCTCACGGTTCCAAGCACAGTGGTGAACGCGATTGCCGAGATAGCCGCGAATAGCCAGGTGTTCATGCTCTTTGCAAGCAGTGGCGCTGCCATGTTGCTGCTGGTTACATCCAGCGCCCCACTGGTCATTGCACCGAGTCCCAGGTAGAGCGTGAGCACATAGAAGAACCCGATACTCGCGATTCCGACAATGGTACTCTTGCGCGCACTGCTTTCATCCTTCACGGTGTAGTACCGAATCAGGATATGTGGCAATGATGCCGTCCCGCAGAAGAGTGCAAGCATCAGCGACAGAAAGTTCATGCGGTCCATCAGCTTATCGCTTCGGATCCCTTTGAACGTGGGATGCTCGCCTGGCCTGAGAATCTGCGAACCAGCGGTCGGCTTTTGGTAATAGACCGAGGTCTTTGTACCGTCTGCCTCCGTAATTTTCTCTTCCCGCCAAAGAACGACTTCGCTCTCCTGCAGAGTGCTGAAAAAAGACAATAGCCCGAGCGGACCAGTTTCAGTCCTGCCTCCCGGCAATTTGCTGACCCAACCAATCGGGTGCAATTCGTTCTCGCCCTTCTTTACCCCTTTTGGTTCGCCATTTACCAGAACAGAACCTGCAGAATCTGTACTGACAGTCTGTGTCTCGGTTAACGTGGCAGTCGATGCACGATCATCGGATGTCACATGCCAAACTGAAATTCGTCCGTCTTCTCTCTGCCTGAGTCGGACAAATCGGTCTTCAACATCAGTCCAGCCACCGTCGGCGGGTATGACTTCGTATTTCCCGTCGATCACCGACCCGGCGGACAAATCTGAGATGGCCACTGACAGAGGCTGAAACGTGTAACCATCATTGCCGCCGTCTTCGACATGAAGCCCGCGACCAAGAATCATCCAGGTGAGTAAAGCGCTGAAGAAAACAAGCAGGGAGCCTTTCAGAAACTGCACCCATGTTGTCGACACCATCCCAGCCGTCACAACGATCAGGATCACCACGGTACCGACGATGACAACGCCTGCTTCGTGTGGCAGATTCAACAGAGGCTGAACGAGAACGCCAGCCCCGACCATTTGCGGGATCAGATAGAAGATGCTGACGGCAAGAGTACTGATGCCGGCTGCGAGCTTGATTCCGCGCGAGTTGAATTTTGCGTCAAGCGCATCAGCAAAGGTGAACTTGCCAAGCCGCTTCATAGGCTCAGCAACCACAAACAAAGCGACAATCCAGCCTGCAAGATATCCGATGGAATAGAGGAAACCGTCGTAACCGTAAAAAGCGATCATTCCACAAATCCCCAGGAATGACGCTGCAGACAGGTAATCTCCGGCAAAGGCTATCCCATTGACGAACCAGGGGATCTGACCATGGGCTGCAAAATACCCGGCCGAAGATTTTGCCTTCCGCCCCAGCCAGAAACTCAGCCCCAGCGTAAATCCTACGAAGAGACTGAAAAACACGACTGCAGACCAGGATGTTTCGTAGATCACGATTTCGGCTCCTGTTCAACAGAATCCACCGATGAGGAGCCTGAGGTCGCGGAATTGTGGGAGGGCAATGATGACGGTCGGTGCAGTGGGTTTCTGCAAAGTGCGCCATAAACCAGAGACATGACGAACGCACCAATGATCAGGGCAAACCCGTAAAGGATGGCAATGTTGAGCCCGGCGAAAGGCGTTGATTCCATCATGTCCGCGGCGAACGCATTCAGAAATACGAATCCGCCGTAAAGCACCAGGTAGATGGTGAACAGAATAATGCCCATCCTTGCATTGTGATTCTGAATCCTGCGGACTTCTCCATCGTCCGTTTGAGCCTCATTGTCTGATTGCATTTTCACTCTCGCCGGAAAGATCAACTCTGCTCAGGAAATCGCAGTTGGGAAAGAAAGCGGTTGAAGCCAGTTGAGCCCGACAGCATATCTGGTGAAGAAAGGATTCCAAAACAACTGACCGTCCCATTCTAAAATGACGGCAACTCATTCAGACCCAGGCTATTGAGGTAAGACGAGTGAGGAATCCGGTGAGGCCGGGCCACCAAGAGCCCTGAAGATGAGTGCGGCCAGCAGTGCCCCAAGAATTGGCCCAACAACCGGAATCCATGAATAGCTCCAGTTGCTGTCCCGCTTACCTGGGATGGGCAGGATGGCGTGCATGATGCGAGGACCAAGGTCGCGAGCAGGGTTGATGGCGTATCCGGTGGTACCTCCCAGCGAAAGTCCAATACCAAGAACAGTCAGCCCCACCGGCAATGCATGCAGCGCAGATGGATTCTGTGGATCGACTTTGTAGAGAACAACCAGAATCAGAACGGCTGTTCCGGACACTTCGCTGAGAAGGTTGCTGAAGAGATTCGGAATGGCGGGGGAGTTGCAGAAGGCCGAGATCTTCGCATCAGGATCTGTCGTTGCTTCGAAGTGCTGGCGATATTGAAGCCAGACGAGCGTCGTTCCAACGGCTGCTCCGGCAAACTGTGCTCCGATATAGGTCGCAACAATGCCCCAATCGAGCTTTCCGGCCGCTGCCAGTCCAACGGTAACTGCAGGATTCAGGTGAGCACCACTGAACTGGCCTGCAATCATCACTCCCACAAAGACGGCGATTGCCCAACCCCAGGTGATCACAATTAGTCCCGAGTTATTACCCTTGGTCTTGTTCAGGACAACATTGGCGACCACGCCATTTCCCAGCAGCAGAAGCACGGCGGTACCGAGGAATTCGGCAGCAAAGACGGACATAGATGACTCCGGCAATCAACCTTGTGAATCAGTTCAGGGCGGCACAGCCCGAAAAACGGGGGTATCCTAGCGGTCGTCCGGCACGAACAAAAACCAGAAACGACTGTGTACAGGTCTCTGAATGGTCAGTAGGTCGCGGAAAAAACGATCGATCGGGCGATTTGACACACATTTTCGGCGAATTGACAACGTAGAAGGAGTCACTCTTGCTGAACCATGGGTTTCGTTACACTGTCAACACCGCTGCCAGCCGACGATCCGTGTGCGTTCGGTTGCGGCGAAGAGAGTGAAAAAAGTTGCGTGCGCGAGGAAATCGATGTCGAAGAAAGTTTATATCGCGGGGCGGATGGTTCCTGCGGAAGAAGCGACGATCAGTGTTTTTGACCATGGTCTGCTGTATGGCAACGGAGTCTTCGAAGGCATCCGTGTGTACAACAGCCGCGTCTT
The DNA here is from genome assembly GCA_020426345.1 of Planctomycetaceae bacterium. Lineage (GTDB taxonomy): Bacteria > Planctomycetota > Planctomycetia > Planctomycetales > Planctomycetaceae > F1-80-MAGs062. Next base: position 6,206 of record JAGQQE010000254.1, on the reverse strand, counting down.
TCTGATGAAGGAGCACATCGACCGACTCTACGAAAGCGCACTGGCGATTCGGCTTGAGATCCCAATCACCCCGGCTGAGATGACGAAAGCCGTCGAGGACACCGTCCGGGCGAATGAAATCGTCGATGGCTATGTCCGCCTCATTGTCACGCGCGGGGCTGGTAAACTTGGGCTGGACATTCGCCATACGAGTCATCCTCAGATCATCATTATCGCGGATACGATCACCTTGTATCCACGGGAGCTGTACGAGAACGGGCTGAAGCTCATTACCGCCAGCACGATCCGAAATCATGCCGGGGCGCTCAGCCCACGGATCAAATCGCTGAACTACCTGAATAACATCATGGCGAAGATCGAAGGTACGGACGCAGGAACCGTCGAGGCTCTGATGCTGAATCACAACGGAGAAGTCGCCGAATGCACGGGTGACAACATCTTCATCGTGAAGAATGGCATGCTGAAAACTCCACCCGCGACAGCGGGCATTCTGGAAGGCATTACCCGAAACGCTGTTATGCAACTGGGTCGCGAAGCTGGTCTGAATGTTTGCGAATGTTCGATGGTACGTCATGACATCTACACCGCCGAAGAATGCTTCCTGACCGGAACGGCGGCCGAAGTCATACCCGTGATCAGCCTTGATGGCAGGCAAATCGGGACCGGGACGCCTGGCCCTGTCACCAAAGATTTGCTGGCCCGTTTCCAGAAACTCACTCGAGGCCAGAGTCTCTGATTCAATGGCGACGGGATCACAGCAACAGACGTTTCTGTTCCCGTTGTCTTTTTCTGTAAAGCATGCAGCTCAATCGCCTGATGAAAGTCCACTGAAAGTTCCGACATGCCACGGTCTCGAGACCTCTTCGACGACACAACGATGAGCTTTGGTGAGCACCTTGAAGTGCTGCGAGTTCATGTCTGGCGGGCACTGGTGGGAGCAGCCATTGCGATCGCCGTCAGCCTCTTCTACGGCGATCGCGTTTTCTCTGTCCTCCGGGCACCGATTGAAGAAGTTCTGATTTCGAGAGGAATTCAAGGGATCGAAAATGATGCCCCCACGGAAGACCTCTGGACCTACATGAAAAGATGGTGGAATGGAGAATCTGATCCTGAAGAGAAAGCCCCGGAACCTGCGTCGATGGATTCGCTGAAACCCGACGAACTTCGTGTGACGATTAGTCGTGCCGAACTGGAACGTCAGGGGCTTTTCTCTAAACCGGGGCAAGCGCAGGACACTCCAACCTCTACAGGCGAGGAAACCTCAGCACAGAATCAGAATTCATCTGTCAGCATCGTGATTGCAGCACCGGAATTTGCCCAGTTGCAGCGGGTTGTTCGCGACATGAATCGAGTGACAACGCTGAAGGCAGAAGAAGGTTTTATTACGTATATCAAGGTCTGCACAATTGCCGGACTCCTGATTTCGTCGCCGTGGATTTTCTATCAAATCTGGCTTTTCGTCGCTGCCGGCCTCCATCCGCACGAACGAAAATACATTTACGTCTACCTTCCCTTAAGCCTGTTCCTTTTTGTTGCTGGTGCACTTGCAGGCTTCTATTACGCATTCCCCCTGATGCTGAAGTTTTTCGTAGCCTTCAACGAGTGGCTGAACATCGTCCTGCAACCGCGACTGAGCGAATACATCAGCCTCGCACTTGTGATGCCTCTGATGTTCGGCATCAGCTTTCAGTTGCCGATGGGGATGCTGTTTCTGGAGAGAATCAATATCTTTACCGTTGATGCGTATAAGAAGAACATCCGAATGGCCGTCCTGGTCATCTCTATCCTGTCAATGCTGTTGACTCCGGCGGACCCGGGATCCATGCTGCTGATGATGGTTCCGCTGATTTTTCTCTACTATTTCGGCATTTTGCTGTGCGGGATGCGAGTGAAGACGCCACCTGCTCCGATTCGCTAGTCAATCCGGCGGTAGCTTGTTTTAGTCCGAAAGACTTGTGCGAATTCCTGGAAGGCTTAAGTCCATGAAGACACTGGCATTGAATCGAAGTCAGCACTTCAAGGTCCCAACCGCCATTCTGGGAGCTTCGCTTTCGTCGGATAGCAAACTGCTGGCTGCAGCCTGCATGGATGGCATTTATCTGGCAGATCTGTCGACCGGGACACACGAACAGATCGGACGTCACAGCAGCTATGTGAGTTCAGTCGCCTTCCTGCCCTGCCAGTCTACCGTCGTGTCTGGTGGCTATGATGGAATGTTGCAGTGGATCCATGTGGCAGAAAAACAGATGCTGCGGCAGGTCAGGCTTCACGAATTCTGGTCGTGGGATATGAAACTTTCGCCGGATGGATCACTGGCCGCTTCTGCGACCGGGCAGTATCTGGCAGGCGGTTACAAGTATGAGCCTCAGGCGGAGAAGGAACCGTCGATCCGGATCGTGAATACAGAGTCCGGTGAAATCGTACAAAGCCTTTCCCATACGCCATCGGTGCAGTCCGTTGCCTTCAGTCCTGATGGGGAATTTGTGGCCGCAGGAAATCTGATGGGCGAAGTCCGCGTCTGGAGTTGTCATACAGGCGAACAAAAGTGTGAATTCAAAACACCCGACTTCACCAGCTGGGGAATCATCAAGAGCCACTGTTATCTGGGTGGAATCTTTGCACTTCATTTCACACCTGACGGGAAACAATTACTGCTGGCCGGTATGGGGCCAATGAAAGACCCAATGGCAGGCAACGGCAGACAGCTTTGGCAAAAATGGTCGTGGTGCGACAGCGAACCAGTAATGGTCGATGAAACACACGCCGGTGAATCTGGCGAAGGTCTGATGGAAACACTCGCCATTCATCCGACCGGAGAATACTTCGTGATGGCCGGTCGGCTTCGCGGGGGTGACTGGAATGCCGCCCTCTTTGACCTTAAGAGTGGGCACAAGCTGACCAGCCTGAAAACCGGTTATCGAATTACTCAGGCGCTGTTTACTTCGGATGGTTCGCAACTGGTTCTTGCGGGAACTCAGGGACAACCCGGCAAGATGGAATCGGGCGTGTTTCCGAACTTTGGGCGCGTGGAAGTTTACGATGTTACGGCCGAAGAGAAAACTTCAGGTGAGCAGAAAGAGGCTGGCAGCGAGTAACAGTACGCCGCCACTCCGGCTCTTGCAGGTACTGATATAGATCTCGCTGCCAGCACATTGTCTGGATAGCCGGGCGCGTTTGAATGGTGAGCCAATATCAGGTTCTTGAGCCGAACTCTGCTTATTTCTGCCCAGGAAGCGGGGATCACTCGGCCCCGACGGGCAAAAGACACGGTGCAATTATCAGACTCGGTGCGATGGTGAGCCTGCCGGACGACAATCGGTGGAGTTTGAGTCTATCCGTCGAGCGATAAAGTCAGATACGACTCAGCGCCAGCGGCAATGAAAGGTAGAGCGCTTCTTCTCGGACGTTTCCCCCAGCATCAAAAACATTGTTTCTAATGCCGGTTGTCTCTTCCTGGGAAGAAGCGGCTCCATAGCGTATCGGCTGTCCATTTGACCTGACGACTATCACGCCCTGTAACCGGGGTGAACGCAGTCATTGTCAAATGAACAGCCTGTTGGGAGAGCCTTCATGCAATCTTTTGCTCTGCATGAAGCACTACCACAAAAAACCAGGGTGCCGCTTCAATGAGGAGCGTCTAGAATGAGGGAGCCCCGGACCTAAACGCCAGAATGAAAAAGTCATCGCGTTTTTTTTCTCGCTGCCAGGCAGGAATTAAGTATTAACCCCCGGGCAGCAGACGTGCCTGCGATCATCGTTGGGGGTACGTGCTGCAGGATTGTCGAACTATCCTGTCTTTCGTTTGTCCCGATCTCAGGTCGATGAAATGTTACCCCCAACCGAAGATTCCAAAGCGAAGACTCAAGAGAGTCCACACAATCCACATCGTGGTGGAGTCATCCATTCGTACCAACAGTACGATCCGGGGCAATATCCGTCGCCCACCCAGCCAGCCCCGGACCTGGTATCGCCAGCGTTCGAGCATATGCTGGCATACGGATCAATGCGGGAGTTCTCGGAAGAAGAACTTGCCAACGCCATCCGCCTGGATCCTGGCCAGTTTGCAGGTCTGGGGCCTAGCCTCGACGCATTAATTGCCATGCTGAAGGAACGTCGCGAAAAAATCCTCGCCACATGGGAAACGGATTCTGTCCAAAAGAAAGCCGACAAACAATTTTCTCGCATCGCTCAGAATGCACGCCCTGGTTCGAAACTGGCCAAATCGTACTGGCAAGCAGTCAAGGATGAACAAATTTATCAACTGGAGGCCATCTGGTATCGAGCGGAACGCTCCGACTCAAAATTTGCGTCTCAGGTTCTGAGCGTCATGGAGTCTTTGGGTGAGAAGTACCAGATCGACTACCTCGCCTCAAACTGGGAATTCAAAGGCCGGAAGGGACTCTCAATTCCTGAAGCACTGGAGATTCTGGATGAGCTGAAAAAGATCGAAGAATTGCTCAAACAACTGGAAGATGCCAAAGAGAATGCTCAGCTTGCTGTTATCGACCTGGAAGACCTTGGCGAGTTCGCCGATCCGGAAGCGATAGCCAACATCAGTAAGTATCAGGAAATGATCCAGCAATACCTGAAAGAGATCATGGAAGGTCAGGGGCTGTCGCAACAGAAAGGTCAAATACAACTTGCGCCCAAAGCTTATAAGCTGTTCCAGGGTAAGTTGCTCGATCGCATCTTCAGCGGACTTCAGGCATCGCGCACCGGGCGACATCAGGGCCCCATTGAAGGTGACGGCGCGGTCGAACTCCAGCGTACGCGACCTTATGAATTCGGTGACTCTGTGACATCCATGGACATTCCATCGACAATGATCAATGCGATGCTGCGGCAGGGAAAAGAACGTCCCCTGCGATTGCATTCCGACGATATTGAAATTCATCGCACACGAAACACACCTCGCTGCGCGACGATGGTGCTCATGGATATGAGCGGCTCTATGCGATACGACGGCCAATACGTGAATGTCAAACGGATGGCCCTGGCGCTGAACGGTTTGATCACAAGTGAGTACCCGGGAGACTTTCTCCGGTTCGTGGAAGTAGCAACATTCGCGAAGCTTGTCCCACAGGGTGAACTGCTTTCATTGATGCCAAAGATCCCGACTATCACAAATCCGGTCGTGCGTCTTCGTGCGGACATGAGCCGGGAGGAAATGAGCGAAATTCATATTCCTCCGCATTTCACGAACATTCAGCATGCCCTGCAGATGGCAAGGCAATCACTGGCAACACAGGACACGCCCAACCGTCAAATTGTACTCATCACAGACGGACTACCCACGGCTCACTTCGAAGGCAGCCAGCTTTACATGCTCTATCCGCCTGATCCTCAAACAGAGATTGCAACGATGCGCGAGGGTCAACTGTGCAGGAAAGAAGGCATTACGATTAACATGTTTCTTCTACCAAGCTGGTCTCAGTCTCATGAAGACGTTCAGTTTGCCCATCGGCTGGCAGAGAGCACCGGGGGACGTGTGTTCTTTACCGCAGGTCGCGATCTCGATCGCTACGTTGTCTGGGACTACGTGAACCAGAGAAGAGAGATTATCAGCTGAAGTCATTCGCGGACAGCACGTCGCCGACGGATGCATGCTAACTGTCCGTTGAAAACCGGACAGGCACGCAGGACGACTGGAAACCGTTGTGTTTTACCTTCTCCTGCTTGAGCCAGTCCCGTTTTTCAACAGGCTGCTATCGATGTCGACTGACAGCAAGCGAATGTGGGGGTTTGTAATTGGGATTGAATGATGGGTGTTGACACGTTTTCGTGATCTGCGAAATTGCCTGCCATGAATCCCTTTCTGCTGATGACCCTCGTTTTCTCCCTTGGCTTCCCTGTCGGGTTAGTTCCAGCGGGAGGCAGTGCGTCAGCTTCGAAAGACCAACTGCCTTTCGAGGAAAAGGAAGAGGTTGGCGGTGATGCCCTGGAGATCTTGCAGTCGCTGAACGATATTGCAATTCTCGACGGTGACGCAGTCTCTCTGGCGCACGACCAGATGGCAGATCGCGTCATCACCTACCCCCGCACCATCGGAACGCCTGTTGATCTGATCTCGCATTTTTGCCGTCCACCTCCCGGAAGATGAACAGCGGAACGGGTTGAAGCCTTAACAGCCTGCTGAGAAACGGGACTGGCTCGAGCTGGAGACCTGAAAACACGACGGTTTACAGCCGTCCAGCGTGCCTGTCCGG
>JAGQQE010000253.1 GCA_020426345.1 Planctomycetaceae bacterium | reverse complement strand
TCTGCGATCGCTGGGCTTTCGCGCGGTGACTCTGGATCTGGACGGATTTCGTTCGGGGAATCTGAATGACGTGCTGCCTCTGGTACAGTTACAGACGGGGCGCGTTGAGAACAGGGAGGCGTAAGTTGAGATCGTTCAGCCTGTAATGTCATACGTTAGCTGCGCCTTTGAGAAATCCGGCCGTGCAGAAGTCCATTGATGGGTTGTTCTGCCTGAATCTTTTCAATCGCTCAGCATCGTCCAGGTGCCAAACGTGGCCGCTTGTCCGATTACGCAGCCGCGATCGTCGACAACATTCCAGACGACTGCATTTTCAATCTGAAAACGCTGACCCGTCGATGAGATGCGGATCCCGGAATAATTGTCGATATAGCCATCGGAGCGTGTCCGTGCCAAAAGCCGCTCGCGTTCATCACGATGGATTGGTTCTGCTGTTTTACGCGAAGGTGTCCCGATGAATTCCTCAATCGTCATTTGCCACAATCGCAATGCACTGAGGTTGCCGTAATTCAGCAATGGATCTGTTTCTGTGCCGTGAGCTACGACGACAAACGGCGACTTGTACAACCGTTCTGCATCCTCTTCGGGATGTGTCCGTTCGATCAGTTCACTGCCGATCCATCGTTTCCAGGAGTCCAGCAGCTGTGTCGTACGCAGGGTCCATTCCGGCGAATTCCAAATTGCAGTCATGTTTGGTCTTCTCGCAATTCGCTACACGCGTGGCTTTTCGATGTTGCCAAGTTGGTTTAAGTCGGATTGTCTCTGTTGAAGAGCAGATTCGATTGCCGCCTCGGATGTCGAATCAAGAACGCGGTCGCCAGCCTTTGCTGTTTCCATAATCTGGTGGGGACGTCGAGCTCCGACAATAGCAGAGGTGACTTCCGGGCGTCGCAATACCCACGCGATTGATAATTCAGGAATTGTCCATCCCAGACTGTCCGCAATTGTTTGTAAACGATCGACGAATGCGAGATTGACTTCCAGTTGAGGCGACTGGAACCGCGGGTCACGCGAACGATGGTCCTTTTCGGAAAGCGTCGCAACACGGTCTGCTGTAAAAGTACCCGTGAGAAGGCCTTTTCCCATGGGACTGTAACATACGACTCCTGTATTCTGCTGGTGACAAAAACCCAGCAGACTTTCTTCAACGTCGCGAGCGATCATGCTGTAAGGCGGTTGCAGAGTCGCGACGGGGTGAATGGCTTGCAGCCGCTGTAGCTGACTGACACTATGATTTGAAACTCCGATATGTCGGACTTTGCCCTGTGACTTCAGATCGACAAGTGTTTGCCAGCCTTCTTCGATCTCTTCATCCGGCTCCGGCCAGTGCATTTGATAGAGGTCGATGCATTCGACGTTCAGACGTTTCAGGCTGGCCTCACATTCGGCAATGATGCTGTTGCGGCGCAGGCATTTTCCTATTTCTCCTCCTCCCGAATTCGTTCGACCGCACTTGGTTGCGATGAGTGGCTTCTCAGTGGCAGGGATTTGCCTGAGAGCCTGACCTACCAGTGTTTCACTGTGGCCAAGTCCATAAACCGCTGCGGTATCGATCCAGTTGATGCCCTGTTTAACGGCTTCAATGATGGTTTCGATCGCTTCTGTTTCGTCCTGATCACCCCACCCGAACTTCCAGTCGCCACCACCAATCGCCCAGGTGCCGAGACCGATAACGCTGAGCTCCAGATCAGATTCTCCAACTCGTCGAAACTGCATGGCGTGCCTTTCTGAGATCATTTTCCTGTTCGCGGCGCTCTCATCGAAAATGAGGGGTGCCGTTGCGTGCCTGAAACCTGATTGTGGCGTTCGTGTCCGGCGATCATGAGCCGGAGTGCACCGTGTTGATCAATGACTGCTGTGCTGGGACTGTATTCTGCGGAGAGGGTATTATCCCGCTTTCTGCCGCAGCCGTCGTTGCGCGGCGATTCTCTTGTAGGCTTCATCGGCCAGAACACCCAGCAGGATGACAGAACCGATGATAGCGTATTCGAGTGTTCCTGAAATCTTGAGAAGCATGATCAGATTGTTGAGTACCTGCATCACCGCCGTTCCGATCACCACGCCGACGATGGAACCTTCGCCGCCACGCAGACTACATCCGCCCAGTACAGCAGCAGCGATCGCGTAGAGCTCGAAGAAGTTGCCGAAACTGGAAGGAGAAATCGAACTGGAATCGAGTGAAAACAACATTCCGCCGACGGCCGCCATTGATGTGCAGATGACGTAGGCAATCAGAGTCACTCTTCCTGTGTTGATGCCGCTGAATCGCGCGGCCTCTTCATTGCGACCAAGTGCAAGCAGATATCGCCCCCAGATCGTTCGGCCGAGAAAAACCGCAGCAACCGTGCCGATGATCACGAGAAAGAATAGAGGGTAGGGCAGCCCGAACACCATCTGGCCATTGTGGGTGACGATGGGAAGTCGACCCGTGGCGATTGTACCGAGTGAAGACGAAAACTCTCCGAAGCCTGCCGGGTTGTCACTGGTCAGCCATCTGGAGAGACCCCGATAAATCAGGAGTCCGCAGAGTGTGACGACGAAAGGCTGAAGCCGCGCGCGAGTAATGAGCAGTCCGTGAATAAGCCCCAGTGTGGCAGCAATTGCCAGCACGCTCAGGATCGCCACAGGAATAGACATTCGTTGGTGTCGATGCATTGGAATGGCGACGCAGTCGTTCGTGATCCGGTCTCCGGGATCATTTCGAAGAGAATAAACGGTTGTGCCCCCCTTGACTTCAACGGCTGTAACTTCCTGTGTGCTCAGGCCCGAGGCGATACCGACCAGGTTGATCTGATCCTGGAGTTTGATGGTGTGTGTCCGGCTGTCGGTTTTGCCCAGTATCACCGTTGCTGCTTTCTTTCCCTCTTCCCGGGTTGCTGAGATTACGGGAATTGTGGGAGTCAGTTCGCCCTGAGTTTCATCTCGCGATGGAGCTTCTTTCGTTGTGATTGACCATTGGCTTCCGGTCTGGTTAATTGCTTCGATGGTGAACAGAATCGACTTGCTTCTTCCACCCGAATAGCGCACGCGGTCGCCGGGGGAGAGACTGCTCGCATCTCCCGAGACGACGATTGTGTGGGCTGCCGCATTCACATCAGAGACGCTGAACTGTTCTGCCGGGTGATAGTCGACCTGCAGAAACATTGCCAGAAGGACGCCGGACAGGCACACGGTCGATCCAATCGACAGGTCGATCCCACCGGTAATGATCACGAACGCGACGCCGATTCCAAGGATACCATAGAGCGACGTGCGGCTCAGCAGATTCTGGATGTTACCCGGTTGCAGAAACAGCGACGACTTGATGTTCCACCACGGATCGGATGTTGCGAGCGTCATGAACGTACACAACGCCACCAGCAACATGAAAATTCCAAACAGTTTACCCTTCATTCTGTACTCTCAATTTCATTCCTGGTGAGGACAAATGCGTTTGAAGTCCTGGATTCGATTGTCAGTTGTTCATTCAACAGACCTGCCCCGACTTACAGCAACACGATTCACACCTCGCAGTTTCGCTTCTGAAACCGCACATTCGTTTGTCAGCCAGAGGCGGATTCGGATGTCGATTATTGTGTTGCACGGCCCGAGTCCGTTGCCAACTTCATGATTTTTTCTTCAGTGAGCTCGTCGCGCTGTAACTCCCCAGTGATTCGGCCTTCGTGCATGACAAGAGATCGATCACTCATCCCGATGATTTCTTCAAGTTCGCTGCTGACAAACAGGACTGCCATTCCTTCACCGGCAAGTTCGTCCATCAGGTGATAGATCTCCTGCTTGGCACCCACGTCAATACCTCTGGTGGGTTCGTCAAGCAGGAGGATTCCGGGTTTCATGGCCAGCCATTTGCCGATGACAACTTTTTGCTGATTACCCCCGGAAAGGTTCAGGACAAGCTGTTCATCATTTGGCATCCGGACACGCAGACGCTGTGTCATCTCGGCCGATTGCTGTTGTTCTACTGTGAAATTCAGAAATCCGGCTGTGGCATGATCGTGCAGAGATGCCAGTCCGATGTTCTGTCGAATGGCCATTTCAAGGATAACCCCCTGTTGCTTGCGGTCTTCCGGGACCAATGCGACGCCTGCAGCGATCGCATCCTGAGGGCTTTGCAGATCCACAGGATGGCCGCCGACCTTGATGGTCCCGCTGAGAGGTCTGTCGACTCCAAAAAGCGTCCTGAGCAACTCTGTTCGACCTGCCCCTACCAGACCAGCGATTCCGACAATTTCTCCTGCGCGAACCTGAAAACTGTTTCGATGGGAGGGCCAGGCCTCCGTGGAAATGTCATGGACTTCAATCGCGACGTCACCCGGTTCATGAGGCTCACGAATGTAGAATCGAGAGACATCCCGACCAATCATCAGTTTGACCAGGCTGTCGTGATTGACCTGATCCCTTTCGAGTTCGCCCGCATTTTGTCCATCTCTGAGGACGACGACTCGGTCTGAAAGTTCCTGCACCTCAGCGAGTCGGTGTGAGATGTAAACGATGCTGACGCCAGCTGACTTCAGATCGCGAATAACTTCGAAGAGGCGTTCAGATTCTCCTGCGGAAAGGCTGGATGTCGGCTCATCCATGATCAGTACTCGAGCATCGATAGAGACGGCCTTGGCGATCTCTACCATCTGTTGCTGCCCGATGGTCAGTTCCCGAACGAGTGTTTGGGGCGAAACATTCAGCCCGATTCGTTTCAACAGGACTTCCGATTTTTGGTTGATCTTTGCGTTGTCAATCATTCCCAGCCGAAGAGGTTCTCGACCCAGAAAAATATTTGCCCCCACTTCCAGATTGTCAGCCAGATTCAATTCCTGATGAATCAAAGCGATTCCAGCATCCATCGCATCACTGACTGAATCAAAGTGTCGCTCAGTACCATCCACCAGAATCTGGCCCGAGTCCTGACTTTGAACACCAGCTAGAATTTTCATCAGGGTGCTTTTGCCTGCACCATTTTCACCAACGACAGACACGACCTCTCCGGCACCGATATGCAGACTGACGGATTGCAGAGCTTTGACGCCGGGAAAGGACTTTGAAATATTGGTCACCTGCAGGCGAGGTGGAATCTTATTTTCTGGCGGCGTCTGGCTGCCTGAGTGTGTATGACTGGATGATTGTGGTGAGGGCATCGAACCGTGCCGGAGTATTAAGTGTAAAGACAGCAAATCAGAGCGGAGACAAAAGCCCGGCTTCATTTGAAGTCGGGCTTTTCGCTGTCGTCGTTCAGACAACCTGTTTTTCGGGCTCGTCAATTTCCCGCGACAAAATCTGCACCCTGCAGATGACGAGTCGCTGGTGACTACTGGCCCTTCTTGACTCGCAGGTCTTCCCAGTACTCGTCCACGTTGTCGGAAGTGATTGCACGCGGGGCAATGTCGATGTACTTCGATGCAGGGATAACAGACTCATTTCCTGCCAGCAATTCTTTCAGGACCCGCACGGATTCGTATCCATACATGTAAGGATTCTGGACGACTGTTCCCACGCATTCGCCATCTTTGATTGCCTGCAGGGTGACTTCGTTTTCGTCGAAGCCTACCAGTGTCACCTGCTTAAGCTTACCTGCCTTGCTCAACGCCTGATAGCACGCAGGCGGATTGTATTCAAACAGCCCGACCATTGCGTTCAGGTCCGGCCAGGTAACGAGGGCGTCTTCGGCTTTGGCAAGCGCGACCTCCGGCTTACCCTGGTCCGTAACAGTCGAAACGATTGTGTACTTGTCCCCGACGATTTCGCCGTCGTTGGGGTCCCAGGAATCCGGTTGAGATTTGTAGAAATCCATTGTTCGGTCGCGTCCCATCAACACGTCGACAACACCCTGTCGACGGTACTTGCTGTTGTCCTGCTCGAGACGACCGATGCACAGCAATACCTTCCCACCATCCGGCAGTGCCTTTCTGACCAGCTCACCGCACATTCGGCCTGCGGCATAGTTATCCATGCCGATGTACATCAGACGGTTAGAAGCTGGTGAGTCGGAATCATGGGTGATGGTTGGGACTTTCTCCGCGATCGTGTTGATCCAGTCTACCTGGTTATCTGCGTCGAGCGGGCTGATCGCAATTGCGTTCACACCTCGTGCCAGCAGGTCTTCCACTTTTTGTTTTTGAACCACAGCGGTTGCATCCGGCGGCATTACAACTTCCACTTCGATATCGAATTCCTTCGAGGCATCTTTACATCCGGCCTCCGCAATCTTCCAGAAATCGGCTATCTGGTTTGTGATGAACGCGACAGACTGTTTGCTGCCGGTATCTGATGTGGATGGAATTTCAGGCTGACCACCGGGATTAGATGCGGAGTCTGAACCGGTTTCACAACCAATGATGCCGAATACCAACAGAATCGACAACCACGTACATCTGCTCATGAAATCACCTGAACGAGACCAAATGAATGAATTCAGTCCGAATGCCGGAATCGGACTCAGCCGTACAACGTAGTAAATGCTTTCGATGTCAGGGATTCCGTTGAGTGTCTTGCACCAGTGGATGGCTGTGCAGTTTTGCTGCACGCCCACGCAGACCGCAATCAAAACCTGATTCGCCCGGAATCCCGCAAATCTTTTGTCCACCATACGGATGAGGCGAAGCATGGTCAATTCAACAGGCGAGTTGCAGGTTTTGCCGAGGAATAAACCTTGCAATTTTTGCGGAATTTTCACTGGATCAGGGCTGGCGTGGTCGCCATTGTGGCACGTTCGGCACGCCGCTATAGTCTGGCTGCGGTCGCCGCGATCCCCTCTGTCTTCCCCCAGTTGTCAGTGCCTCCATGTCATTCCTGCCGTCGATTGATAACGATATTCAGTTTATGCGACTTGTGCGTCGGGAATCCGATGTCGATCTGGTCACTGCAGCGCTGGAAATTGCCCGGGATTCACAGTCGGATTTGTCGTTCGAGCCAACACTGACTCGGCTGCGAAAGTCGATCGCCAGACTCACCCATCCTGTCACACAGGCCGGGTCAGACCTGGAAGAGCTGAAATTGTTAATCCGCCATATGACGGAAGAACTCAATTTGCATGGTGACGACGATTGCTACGAAGTCGCAGAATGCAGCTATGTCAATCGGGTACTTGAAACCGGTCGAGGTATTCCGATCTCTCTTTCGCTCATCTATCTGTTTGTTGCCAACAATCTGGGGATTCCGCTGGAGCCTATCGCTGCTCCGGCCCACTTTCTGACTCGTCTGCCCACCGATCATGGAAATCTCTATGTCGATGCATTCGACAGTGGACGCATCATGGATGAAGAAGAGTGTGTTTCATGGCTGCATGACCTGACAGAACTGCCGATTTCTGAAATTCGTGTCACTCTTAAGCCCGTTGATGAACGGACCATTCTGATTCGGATGCTCAACAATTTGAAATCGATCTTCGGCAACCGCGAACAATGGACACCTGCGTGGAGAGTTCAGCATCGACTATCGTTGTTGATTCCCGGGTCTTATCGTGAACGACGCGACCTGGCGATTATTTCGCTGCGGGCAGGGCGATCCGGTGAAGCCATCAGCCTGCTGAAAAGATGCATTCAGGTGTGTCCACCTGACGAACGATCAATGCTGCAGCAGCATCTGAAAATGGCTGAGCGCGAAGCTCCGCTTTGGAACTGAGCAAGGACTGCCGCAAGTTTTTGGTGCAGCAGTCATCGCGGCATTGAGATCAGGTTAGCTCTGGAGCTCACGGCATTTGCCCAGGGGCGAAGCTCGTAGTATCTGTTCAAAACGTGATCTGCTCGAAGCTGTGCATGAGTTTCTGAGCGCGCGACGGGTGGTAGCGTGCCATGTGCTGGATCCGCCCCAGCAAATGCATTCGAAAATTGTCAATGCCCGAATGATTCTGAGTCTGCGGCCCAAAACGAATGCAGTTATGCAGGATTGCTTTGAGCAAATCAAAGTCTCGCCGGGATACGGCTGGATGCTGATTCAGGACCAGCCCTGTCGCTCGCTGTTGCCTGCTTTGGAGCATGATGCGCGATTTTCGGTGGTTGACATTCAGACCTTCGGCAATCACGATCGCTGCCACATGAATGCGGAACTGTTTCACGCAGCGTCGAAACCGCTCGTCGCCGGAGAACAGCAGGTCGTCGGCATATCGCGAATAGTGAATACCAGCAGACTGTGCTAATCCCTGAAGTCGAGCATCCAGACGATAGGACAACAAGTTGGCGATCAATGGTGATGTCGGCGCACCTTGCGGGAAATGAGGTTGCCTGAGCAGAACTGTGAGATGTCGATCAGAGTTCGACAGCGAGATTGATGAATAGTCCCGCAGGACTGACGATGGTGTCGTGTTTGTGCAAAGATTCGAAAGAGTGCGTGCGACCACTTCCGGGTAGCCTGCCAGCATCAGCAGTCGCATCAGGCGAAATGGCCGAAGCGATGGGAAATAATTCTGAAGATCCATTCGCAGCACGACCTGGCGACCCGTATGAGATTGCACGAACGTGTCGACCGAGCGACCTTTGCAGAATCCATGAGCTGCATCGTGAACGGGTAGATGACGCAGGCATTCATTCAGGAGACGTCGCTGCATCTGCCTGAGCCCCGGTTTGGGAGACTCGATCAGCCGCCGCCCGCTGCGTCGTTTTTCAACCCAACGGTAGTGATAGTGACAGAGCGGTCCGTGTGGGTGTTGTCGTCCGATTTGAGAGGAATCGGCGAACCACAACAGATGTTCGACAGGGAGATCAAACCAATCGGCCAACTGACGCACGGTTGTCCATGTCGGTCGGACAGACGATTTGAGCGAAGTAAGCTGGCAATCAAATTCGGAATTCATCCGAATGTGGTTGGTGAGCGTTGTGATGCGTTCGCTTGCGGCGGCCAGACGCCGGTCTTCATAAAGAAAGTCAGTCAGTGCCCGGCGGGTTGGGCGTACGCCTGGGAATCGCTTCAGAACTCTCTGGATCAGAAATGGCAGCCATTTCGGTTTTCCGTCCACGATAACACCGCACCGATGCAGCATTGATGGCTCGGTCCATTCGCCGGCAACGAAAGCGTCTACCAATGAATCAACATCACGTGAGAGAAGGCTCATGATGCGGCCAACCTGGTCGAGAGCACTCGGAAACGAAATGGTGACGCGCTGGAAACACCGGAAATGATTGCCAAAACGATTGAACGGGTAGCGGATTTCCGGCTGAACCTGACAGGCGTGAGCAGTTGTACGACCGGCGTACTATGGCTCACGCGACGAAATTCGAGTGCTGAAAATGCCCCGGGGTAACCCCGGAGAAATGATCGGTCAGGCAACGTTGGGGGCAGAAAATGCATCAGAGATGCATAACTGCTGACCGCATCGATGACCTGCGGGATCATTCGCCCGGAAATCCGCACCCGGGCTCAGAGTAGAATCCGGTGGCGTGGAGATGTCAAATGCTTTCAATGACCACGCGCAGATATTCAATTCGTGCAATGATTCATCGCGCGTTGATCTGTTGTGGTAACCTTCTAAGATCCTGTCTGGCGTCAACGTTGATGCTCAACAGGTGACTCTGCCGCTCTTCAATGGATTCCT
>JAGQQE010000252.1 GCA_020426345.1 Planctomycetaceae bacterium | reverse complement strand
TGCCGCGAATGCAATTCAGGTGAGTGATGTGGATGCACAGGCAGGCAGCATTCAAGTCACCTTGTCAGCGACCAATGGCACGCTGACGCTGGCTTCGACCACGGGTTTGACGTTCTCAACTGGTGACGGCACGGCGGATTCAACGATTGCGGTGACAGGCACCGTTGCGAGCATCAATGCGGCTTTGGATGGAATGACGTTTAGTCCCACCGCGTCGTTCAACGGCACGGCTGTAATCAACATCCTGACCGAAGATCTGGGCAACACGGGAACCGGCGGCAATCTGACAGACAGCGATCAATTGAACATCCAGGTCGGCGGCATCAGATTCCAGGAAGGTGTGGACGGCTACGTCGGTACGGAAGACACCTTCGTTCGACAGTATGCCGCGTTTAGTTCGTTTGGCAACGATACGATTGTGGAAACGAACAACTGGTCTGGTTTTGCAGAGCAGGGGCTCATTCGGTTTGAAAATTTGTTCGGTGCCGGAGCAGGCCAGATTCCGGTCGGAGCGACCATTGCCAATGCGACGCTGTCGGTGTATGTCTCACATCGCAATGACACGGCACCTGCTTCCGTCGTCGGTCTCTACAAGATGAACCAGACCTGGTCCGAATCGTCTACCTGGAGTTCGATGGTCGGCGGTATTTCGACGAACGGTACCGAGGCTGCTGCGGTTGCTTCTGACACCATTTCCGCAACCACCGCCGGATGGGTGACGTTCACAAACCTGGCTGCTGATCTTCAGGGCTGGGCAAACGGAGATGCGAATTACGGCTGGAGCTTACTCACAAACGATAGTGATGCGTGGGAATTCATTTCGTCAGAAAACAGCAACGTAACGCTTCGACCGTATTTGACGATCGCCTACCTTCCACCGCAACCAGCGGCGATTGATCTCGACGCCAACGACAGCTCAGGCGCTACGGGCACTGCATTCAACGGCAGCTTTACGGAAAACGGCGGTCCCGTGCTGATTGCCGATAGCGATGCCACGCTGACGGACAGTGACAGCACTCATTTGAATTCGATGACGGTCACTATCAGCAACCTACTGGATGGGGCCGCCGAATCGTTGGCCGCCAATACCACGGGAACGTCCATTACAGCATCGTATGACAGCGGTACGGGCGTGCTGACCCTGAGCGGCACGGATACGATCGCCAACTACCAGCAGGTGCTGCGAACGATTCGGTACAACAACACCTCAGAAGACCCGACAACGACAGATCGAACCATTGAGTTTGTTGCCAGTGATGCGTTTGTCAGCAGTCTGACGGCGACTACTACGCTTCAGATTGTTGCTCTCAACGACGCGCCCGTGCTCGATAACGCGGGCACCATGACATTGAACACGATATCGATTTCAGATCTGAACAACCACGGAAATACGATTGGCCAAATCATCGCTTCTGCTGGCAGCGATCGTATCATAGATGCGGATGCCGACAATGAAGGCATTGCTGTCTATGCGACGACAGCAGCAAATGGCACGTGGGAATACAGCATTGACGATGGAGCCAGCTGGAATCCGATTGGTGTCGTATCAGCCAGTCAGTCACTGTTGCTCCGTGATTCTGACCTGGTACGGCTTGTCCCTTCAGGCACGGTGGGTAACTCAAATTCGATCTCGTTTCGGGCCTGGGATCAATCGGTCGGCATTCAGGGCACTAAAGTTGACTCAAGTGTGAATGGTGGGACATCTGCCTTCAGCACTTCGACAGAAACTGCCAGTATCAATGTCGCGATTGCCACGGGTCAGCCAATCGCGACATACGACTGGGTCGCAGTGTCTCCGAATACCCCGACAACCATTAATGTGACCAGCAACGACTACGATCCACAGGGCGACCCACTGACCGTTCTTGATGTCACGAACCCGTCACACGGCAGTCTGACATATAGTGGCTCAGATATTACATACACATCCGATATTGCATATTTGGGAACAGATTCGGTCCAGTATCTTGTCACCGACGGAAATGATAGTCTGACCAACTACTGGAAACTGGATGGAAATGCCATTGACTCCATCGGAAGCATTGATGGAACTCTGGTCAATTCGCCGACGACAACAAGCGGCTACTATGGTCAAGCACTTCATTTCAATGGCACGGACGAATATGTCGAACTCGGAGATGTGACATATAACAGCGAGTTCTCTTTGTCGTTCTATTTTAAGGTCGACGACAATTCAGGAACCAGCATTCAGTATCTCTACAGTCATGGAGCGGTCGCAAACTCCAATATGGTCTTTGTCGCGCTTGCGGAAGACAACTTCACGACCGTCTCCCAGCGAAAACACATCATCACGACCATTCTTGACTCAAAGGACAACGTGACGAATGGCCAGAGTTTTGTCGATATTTCTTCATTAATTGCAGATGGCAACTGGCACATGTACACGGCCACCGTGACGCCGGGTACAGGCACCCGTGTCTATATCGACGGTTTGCTTAAGGACACCATCAACCGCGGCGGCGAGGCCATTAACCCGACAGGAAACGCTTACATCGGAACCCGGTCGGACCTGGATCCCAATCGTTACTTCAACGGCAGCATTGATTCGGTAGCTGTCTATGATCGCGCGTTGTCTTCGACGGAGATCAGCGAACGGTGGAGTGGCAGTGGCCCTGTGGGCACACTTGATATCTCTGTCAATGATGCACCGACTGTGGTCACAACATCGGGGAGCAGTGCGTATGTCGAAAACGCACCTGCAGTCGCTGTTGATGGATCAATCACGATCAGCGATACAGATTCAGCGACACTGACCGCCGCTACGATCCGGATCTCGGGCAACTACTCGAGTGGCCAGGACCAGCTGCATTTTGTCAACCAGAATGGCATCACCGGGACGTGGAATGCATCAACCGGAACGCTTTCGCTGACAGGAAACGCCTCGCTCGCAAACTATCAGACAGCTCTTCGCAGCATCACGTTTGATAACGCCAGTGAAATGCCTTCGACGGCCCTTCGGACAATTTCGTTTTCTGTCAATGACGGTTTTCAGGAGTCGGCAGCCCAGACACGAACACTCACCGTCGAATCGGTCAATGACACGCCTCAGAACTTCATTCCAGGCACCCGGACGACAGGGGTCAATTCTGTTCTGACGATGTCCGGCACCCTGGCCATGATTGTTTCGGATGTCGATGCAGCCAACAACCCGCTGCGGGTTACACTGTCAGCAACGAACGGATTGTTGTCGTTGAGTACCCTGGCTGGGCTTTCTTTCGACATCGGGGATGGCACAAGTGATTCGACAATGCGATTCAGCGGCACTCTTTCAAGTATTAACGCCGCTCTCGATGGACTGCAATTTACTCCGGATACCGACTTCGCCGGGACTGCCCAGGTTTCTATCCTGACGGAAGACCTTGGCAATACCGGAACCGGTGGCAGTCTGAGTGATGCCGACATTGTCGAAATCATCGTGGGTGGAGTTCGCTTCCAGGAAGGCGTCGACAGTTACACCGGGACTGAGGACACGTATGTTTCTCAGGCAGCAGCAACGACATCCTTCGGGAGTTCTTCCAGCGTCACCGCAGATAACGTCGGCTCCACGGCAAACGGGTTGATTCGATTCGACAATATGTTCGGGACGAACCCTGGTCAGATTGAATATGGATCGACGATCCTTTCTGCCAGCCTCTCGATTTATGTCACAAACACGGACAGCGCAGAAACCCTTGCTTTACGTCAAATGTTGTCCACATGGTCTGAAGCGTCGACGTGGAACACCACTGTAAACGGCATTCAGGTCGATGGTGCAGAGGCATCGCTTGCCATCGAGGCAACCATTGACGCCGGTCAGAGCGGCTGGGTCACCATCACAGGACTTCAGGATACGGTTCAGCAATGGGCGGATGGCAGCGACAACTACGGTTGGGCCGTGATTTCGGCCGCCGCGGATAACTGGATATTCGAATCTTCCGAATCGGCAACGGTGGCGCTGCGGCCGTATCTTGCAATCGAGTACACGCTGCCTCAGGCTCCAAAGCTTGATCTCGACGCCGACGATAGTTCGGGGCTTTCCGGCGCGAACTATCAAACAATCTGGACCGAGGGCCTTTCATCCATCCTGATCGTGGACGCCGACGCAACCATCACCGATTCAGACAGCTCTGTACTTGAGTCAATGACCGTGACCATCACAAACCTGCTGGATGGCACGGCCGAATCACTGTCCGCGAACGTCGCAGGCACGGGCATCAACGCCAGCTACGACAGCGGAACCGGAGTTCTGAGTCTGTCGGGCACAGACACGGTGGCCAATTATCAGCAGGTGCTTCGGTCAATCGTTTACGACAATTCATCCGATTCGCCGGACACCACGTCCCGAATCGTCACAATCGAAGCTGCCGACCTGTTTGCGACCTCAACCGTGGTCACCAGCACTGTTTCCATCGTTGCGACGAATGACGCACCGGTGCTCTCCAATCTTGAATCGACGGCGCTGACATACACAGAGAATGCGGCGGCCACTCCTGTTTCAAATGTGATCCTGGTAAGCGATGCAGACGACGCCAATCTCGAATCAGCAACGATCCGCATCAGCAACAACTATGTTTCCGGTGAAGACGTCTTGTCGTTCACGAACACAGGCAACATCAACGGAACATGGGATGACACAACGGGAACGCTGACACTGACCGGATCCGACAGTCTGGCCAATTACCGATCCGCCCTTCGTAGTGTGACTTACCATAACCTGAGCGACGCACCTGCCACCGCGACTCGAACACTGACGATTCAGGTGAACGACGGTGACATGGACTCCAATGTTCAGAGTCGATCAATCGACATTATGGCTGTGAACGACGTACCACTTTCCGGTGCGTCCGGATCAACGCAGCCTGAAGACACCACCTCCATGGTCATTCTGCTGAGCGGTAGTGACGTGGACGGAACCGTCATTGCGTTCCAGTTAAATTCGTTGCCATCGAATGGAACGCTCTACACGGATGCAAGCCTGACCGTAATAGCATCCATCGGTGTTGACTACGCCGCTACGGCAGAGATTCGCGCACTGTATTTCGTTCCTGACAGCGACTGGAATGGCACAGCCAGTTTTTCATACTCAGCAAAAGACGATGCGGGCGACCTGTCAAGCGTGCCGGGCACTGCCAATCTCTATGTGACCGCTGTCAACGATGCCCCTGTCCGAACAGCCGGGACGGTTAGTGATTTGACGGTTGCAGAAGACAGCGGCCTGACCAGTCTGGGGCTGAGCGGCCTGAACTACAGCACCGGCGGCGGCATCGATGAAGCATCTCAGACGCTTTCGTATCGTGTCACCGCAGTTCCGAATGCTGCGATTGGAGAGATCGTTCTGGCGGACGGCACAACAGTCGTCACGGCCGGGACAACGTACACCCTTGCCGAAATTCAGGGGATGCAATTCCGTACCGCCGCTGACGCAAACGGAGGCCCGGAGACCTTCTCGTTCACGGTTACCGACGATGGAACCACCAACGGCAGCAGCGATCCAGTGTCGATTGCTGAAACAATCAATGTGACGGTAAACGCTGTCAATGACGCCCCGGTTGTCGACGATGGCTCCAATATTGGCTACTCCGAAGGCAGCGGAGCGACAGCATTCACAGGGAAATCGATTGTCGATATCGACAGCACAGATTTTGATGGCGGCGTCCTGAGTGTTCTGATTTCTTCCGGCAGTGATGGAACTGACACTCTCCGAATCGTTCCCAACTATGGTGCCACGATCTCGGGCAGCAACGTCATCGTCAGTGGTGTGACAATTGGTACCATTTCCGGAAACCTGACCAACGGTCCGCTGACGGTTACCTTTAATGCTAACGCGGGTCTTTCGGATGTCCTGGCAGTCTACCATGGAATATCGATCCAGAATCTGACCGATAACCCAACGCCGGGCGCACGTGTGGTGAGCGTCGTCCTGACAGATGGAGACGGCGGAACCAGTAATACGGCTACTGCAACACTGACTCTGACAGCCATCAACGATGCACCATTCAACAATGGAAGTCTTCCTGCATCAGTCACTGTCATCGAAGACGTTGCAACAGCGATCGACTTATCCGGAATGGACGTGATTGATCCGGATGCGAACGCCGGCGAACTCACCCTGAAACTAAAGACCTCAACCGGAGGGAATATCAATGCGGCAGCCGCAGCTGGCATCACTATCTCCGGCAACGACTCCGGCAGCCTCTCCATCACCGGCACATTATCAAACCTCAACAGCTACCTGAACAATTCTGCCAATATCTCGTACCTGCATTCTACGGGCAATCTGTTCGGCAACAGCGTCGACACGATTGCTGTTTCAATCAACGACAATGGCAATACCGGCGCTGGTGGCAGCGTTGACGTGCTGTTTGGAACAATCAACGTCGACATCACACCCGTGAATGACGCGACAGTCATTGATCTGGATGCAGACGACAGCAGCGGAGTGACAGGTCAGAATTTCCAGACGACGTTTACTGAAGGCGGACCAGCCGTTGCCGTTTCAGATTCAGATGCCACGCTCACCGACATCGACAGCAGCACACTTGCAGGTATCACGGTGAAAATCACAAATCGCCTGGATGCCGAAGAAGCTCTCACTGCTGATACAACCGGAACGGCCCTGACGGCTGTCTGGGATACGAACACCGATACGCTGACCATCAGCGGTTCTGGTTCGATTGTCGATTACCAGTCGGTCCTGCAAACCGTCCTTTACAACAACAGCAGCGAGAATCCGGATACTTCGACTCGCAATATCACGTTTGTAGCAAATGACGGGACCAGCGACAGCCAGATTGCAACGACCAGTTTGTCTGTCGTCGCAATCAACAATGCTCCCGTCATTCTTGCGAACTCCCTGACAGTGACTGAGGGCGATTCCGTCACCCTGACGACGGCCAATCTTGATTCCGTTGACCCTGACAACGATCCATCAGCACTGACATGGACCGTCTCAGGCATCAGTGGTGGCCATTTCGAAAGGTCAGGCCTGGCGACCACCAGCTTCACTCATCAGGACGTTATCGACGGACTGGTCTCATTCATTCACGATGGCAGTGAGACGCCGGCAGCTTATTCTGTCAGTGTTTCCGACGGTTCTCTGTCCACCGGCCCACAACCGGCCACCGTGGTCTACACAGTGGTTAACGACAGTCCGGCCATCGGAACCAATACCGGCATCATGGTGCAGGAAGGCTCAACCGGTAATGTGATTGATTCTGCATCGCTGAATGAATCAGACCCGGATGATTCGGGCAGCGAATTAACATATCGGCTGACCTCGAATGTCTCGAACGGAGTGTTGCGACTGGACGGCACGATCCTGGGAACGAATGACACGTTTACCCAGGCCCAGGTGGATCTGGGGTCGCTGACCTATGATCACGATGGTAGCGAAACAACTTTCGACACCTTCTCTTTTGAATTAACCGACGGTGGCGAAGACGGCTCAACTTCCGCAACGGGTTCATTCAGCATCTCTGTGACGAATATCAACGACGCGCCCGTCCTTACGACTCCAGGTACTCAATCGACAATAGAAGGCACGCCGACTGTATTCAGCACGGGCAACAACAACGCCATCTCCGTTTCAGATTCCGATGCTCCCGAACTGACGGTTTCCATCGCGGTTCAGGATGGCACAGTGACTCTGAGTTCCATTGCGGGTTTGTCATTCGTCACGGGTGACGGAATCGCAGATGGAACGATGACCTTTGACGGGACAATCGCTGACATCAATGCCGCTCTGGATGGCATGTACTTTACGAACAACATTAATCACGATGTCATCGGCACAATCACCATCGATATTTCGGACAACGGATTCTCCGGAACTGGCGGCGTGATGACCGATTCCGGCAGCCTTGACATTACCATCAACAGTCCACCGGCACCACCGGTTGTTGGTGACGCATTCCTGCAGGGCAGCTTCGTTCAGGTTGGTCTTGGGGCAGACGGAGCATTCGGTTCTGACGGAGTGGCACCTTCAGGCTACGCACTTGCGGGCGAGCAACTGGCGTTGACAAGTGATCCGGACAAGGACGGATTTGGCACCTACGACGGCGACTTTGCACTGCCAGGATCACCGGAAGAAGGCTGGGGCGTTCAGGTTGGAGGGATCAGCTACAACAATAACAACAACATCCTGACCCCGGAAATTACCGGAACACTGCAGGGCCTGACGACAACCACATCGCAGCAGTCAGTCGACTGGTCTGGCGGTGTGGCAGGACTGCAAATCGATCAGACATATACAGTTCTGGCAACCGAGCTCTATGTCGACGTCGTGGTGACACTCACAAATACGACGGGATCGGACATGTCTAATGTCTACTACATGCGAAACATCGATCCCGATAACAATCAGGCGCAAGGGAGTGCGGATTCTTTTACGACGATCAATACCATCGTTGCTCAGGGCAACGATGGTGGTGGGCAGGCCATCGTTTCGGCAACACAGTCTGACGGATCCTACCTTGCACTGGTCGGCTATGGCGAAAATGCAAGGGTCTCTTACGGAGGATTTTCCAACCGGAATGCTACGGACGTCTTCGATGCGACAAATGGACTGAACGGAGCTGGCAGTAATACGGCTGATGAAGCAATTTCTCTTGCTTACAAGTTTACTTCGATCAGCGCGGGTGAATCCGTGACGGCTCACTATCGATACTACCTTGGTCAGGATAGTGTCCCCTCGATTGACCTTGATTCGGACAACAGCACTGGAATTTCAGGAGCCGATCTGTGGACACAGTTCACGGAGAATGGTGGCCCCGTTGGCATTGCCGATTCCGATGCATTCATCACGGATCTTGGCGACAGTCAGCTCAGCGGCCTTACAGCAACCATTTCGAATCTGCAGGACGGAGCATCCGAAATTCTGTCTGTCGACACCACGGGCACGAGCATCGTGGCCAACTACAGTGCCGGAACCCTGACTCTTTCCGGAAACGCAGCCATCTCTGAATACACTCAGGTGTTGCGCACTTTGACATACGACAATACATCGGATGCTCCTTCAACCACCACAAGACTCATCGAAGTCAGCGTGACCGATGGCATCCATAGCAGCAATCTCGCCACAGCCCACGTCACAATCAATGCTTTGAACGACGCTTCAGTCTTGTCTCCGGTCTCGCCTGCATTCTCCACAATCACGGAAGATGACACGGCAAACTCAGGAAATCTGGTTTCTGAACTGCTGGGAAACAGTGTTACAGATGCGGACGTGACAGCACAGCAGGGAATGGCGATCACCAGCATCAACAACAGTCATGGCATCTGGCAATTCAGCATCGATGGTTCGAACTGGAACGACATAGGCACGGTTTCAGAATCTTCCGCCCTGCTTTTGAGGGCCTCACACCGAGTGCGGTTTGTCCCGGATACAATCGATGCTGACACGGCATCAATCAGCTATCGTGCGTGGGACCGCACGAGTGGAATTGCGGGGACTAAGGTTGATGTAACCATCAACGGAGGAACGACAGCGTTCAGTGCCGCCAGCGATACAGCCACTATCAGCGTTACAGCAGTCAATGACGCCCCGGTGCAGACGGTACCGGGAACTCAAACCGTTGTGGAGGAAC
>JAGQQE010000251.1 GCA_020426345.1 Planctomycetaceae bacterium | reverse complement strand
CCTCGGTTTTTCCATGGACAGCTAAATCGTCGCTTTGAATTCTAATAATGAGTAGACGAAATGTACCAGAAGAACATAGAGCGTAGACCACAAGATTGTCCGAGTCACGCCATGACTGATTTCCGGACCGGATTCCTTCGGGCTGATTCCGCAGCGCCATGAAATCATTCCAATACCAATTCCGCAGGTGAGCAATTTCGCGAAGAGCCACCCGGACCCCTTGTACCAAATTCCGTCAGGTGTGCGCAGCGCCTGATGGAAATGAAGATCCCAAAAAGCGATCCCAAGGTCACCGTGAGTTGACGAAAAAGCAAAGGCGGCCGTTACGCTTGCAACGGCATAACTAAAGAACGTCAGGAACGGAGTACCAACAAGGAACGCATACAGTATTGGAGTACGAAGTGTACGTTCCGGATTCATTCCGATCGTCTTCATCGCGTCGATCTGTGAGCCGTAGACTTTGCTTCCGACATCGGCCGCCACAGCAGCTCCTGATCGGGCTGCGATAAGGATCGTCGACAGAATAGGGACCAGGAATCGATACAGGGAGAAGCCGGTTGCATTGAGCAGATTCTCAGTTAACAGCGGCTCTGTAATCTTTCGAAACGGCAGGTAACGGAAGATGAAATCCTGTGCCACGTAACCAATGATCATCCCGGCAGCGGCAATGTAGACACACGCGGACGGTCCCGCGACCAACCGAAGATAGTGAACCGTTGAGCGGGCTCCCCAGACGACACTTCGCCAGATGGGCAGTAGAGACCAGGGGAGCAAAAGAACTTCTCCAACAGCCTCTCCAGTCATTTCAAGGCTTCGAGTCAACCTGTTCAGAATAGCGGTACCCGGGCCGGTCATTTCCAGGGATTTCTCGCCTCCCAGCAGTGGAGGCTTTCCCAGGATTTCCGAAACTTTGCCCCAGTCTTCGCGAGGGAGCTCAACCAGACATTGGTGATGATGGTCCAGCAGGACAATCCGATCCGCAATCTGCGACAGTGATTCGTAGTCGTGCGTCACGATGATCGAAGTTCGCCCGTAGCGATCATGGGTTTCGCGAATCAGATTCGCGACCTGTGCTCCTGTGTTGACGTCCAGACCGGAGGTGGGCTCGTCATACAGAATGACATCCGTCTGCATTCCTACGGCTCGAGCGATAGCGAGCCTCTGCCGTTGACCACCGCTGAGGACGCCGGTACTTCGGTCCGTTGGAACAGACAAGTCATTCAACAGAGATGTGGCAAGTGCACTACGATCAGAGCCAGGTGAAGACAGAACATGGTCCATCGCGATCCGTACATTCTGCAATGGCGTCAGTTCATCCAGCAGCGCAAAATTCTGGAACACCACTGCAATCAATGGGCGTTCCTCAACGGCCTTGAAGTCAGCCGAATCGCCCGACCTGATGCAGAACTGGATATCGCCCGTATACTGAATCGGTGACGCTGGTCCGCTCTCGATTAATCCGGCGAGAATTCTCAGCAGGACGGATTTTCCAACTCCGCTGCATCCCAGTAACAACGTCAGTTCGCCGGGGCGGAAGGCCACCGATGCATTTTGAAGCAGCCGACGCCCACCGGCACTCACGTTAAGCTGGCTGATCTGAATCTGTGTCGCCATGAATAGCATGACCTTCCCGGCCAAAAACTTCAGCCACTCGCCATCTTCGTGGAGAGATCAGAAACTGGAGGAATCGTCGAAGGTGATCGGATAAGGCGACAAATCAGTGGACACAACAATGGGGATGACTGTGTCTTTGGATCCAGTGGCCTCATCGGAATCGGCCGGATCCGTGACGGGAGTAATCACAAGCCAGTGACGATCCTTCATCAGAATCTGGAGTCGCAGAATGCGTGACATCTCCGGAGTGATCCCTTCTTCACGTGAACCGATAATCATATCACCAATTCTGCGAGCAACAGGTTCAAATGCAGATGAGGTTTGCTGCAGTGCAGCTCGCGTCTCCGGGCTGTTCCAGTATTCATTCAGCGAATCCCTGAGTGCCTGATTATGCAGCACACTCTCACGCACCACTTCCCAGACCAGCCCATGCAGTTCCGAATCGGAAGCAACAGCAGACAAGTTCTTCCTGATCGTGCGGCTGACGACGGGATCCTTTGAAACCTGTTGCACCACTGATTCAATGAGGGCAACAAACTGGTCAGAACGTGATCGCAGTTCCGGCAGGGCTTCTGCCTCAACAAATCGTTCGAATTCTTCCTGCACAGCATTCTTCCGGGGAAGCGGAGACACATCGTACGCGTAACGCCAGGCGAAAGACCAAAGTGATACTTTGTTCCACAACGTGCGCCCGATTTCACTGACCAGCGGCTTTGCCTCCCGTTCAACGATTGGCAGAATATGCGTCTGAACCAACGGTGCCAGCTCTTTCCGGAAAATCTCCGCCTTATACTTCTCTCCCAGACCCGTGAACTGCGATCGATGCCTGCGAATGGAATCGGGCAGTTCCGCCTGAATGGCCTTGATCGCTCGCTGGACACTTTCCTGCATGATTGGCTGCAGCGTACGCAGCGTTTGTTCCTGATGCAGAGTCCATTCTTCAGTGATCAGCTGAGCAATCTGCTGTTTTCGTTCTTCTGGCAGCAGCGACTCGGCCACGGAAGCCAGTGAAGAGGGAGCTCGATGGTAGGTCAGCACAAATCTCTGTCCTACTGTGTCCAGACCACTATCGTAAATCACAACCCTTGCGTGATTTGTTTTTGCAACCGTGGCCGTGCCAACTGCGGGAGGAGGAACAAAATTATTACGGACGACTCCGACCTGACGGAAATTGTCAGAGTCGTCCATCACGAGAACAGGCGTACCAATTGCCATTTCCAGCGGCACTCCGGATTTGGCATCAAACTCACTGCGGCGATGCAGCAGCCAATCTCCGATCCCGGCCCCGATATCCCCAGCGCCGCCACTCTTCGAATCGGACGTGTAGGTCTGCAGCGACGCCCGGAGCGCAGCAAGAAGTGCAATCCATAATGCCAGCCCCAGAAAGATGTGAATTCTTTTCTTCACAAACAAGTGTCTCCCTTTGTTTGCCTCACGGGTCCTCATTCGCAGTTTCTCAAACCGTAATTCGTCGCTGGAGCGCTTTCATTTCATTTCGATTGATCTGTGGTCTCGAAATACAGGATTTGTGTTTTTCATCAATTGAAGCACGTTGCACTCTCAAAACAGGGCGTCTATCTCCCTGAACTGACTCAAAGTGGCCCGACAACCCGGGGAATCCGCAATCTCCGCCGAAACACCTCTGGATTTTACAACTGCGTTCGACCTTGCCATCGAATCTGGCCTACGCTTTTTCCGGACGTTGCAGAATTGACTCAAATCATACCAATTGTCACCGCCTGCGTGCCGGATGCGGGGATTGGCAACCACCGTTCGTGTGGAATCCCGTAAAGCAAATGCCGAATTTCCGGTGGGAAGCACTCCATGTTCCATGTTCGACCACTTAAGCCATTACTGACGTTGCTGATTGTTGCGACCTGCGTCTGGATTGCGTCTTCGATATCCACACCTTCCGGGGTTGGACAAGAGGCTCCGGAACGTGGCAACGATGTCAGAACCATGCCAGCTGTCCCTGTAGATTCTGTCGCAAAACTGACGGGAGAGCCGACTCAACGTTTTGAACAAAATTCGTCCCTTGATTCCGGAGAAGATCGGCCGGACGACGGAGATGTCATCGAAGCATTCACGGAGCCGTATCGTGACATCGCTGTATCCGCCTCAGAAATGGGGACCGTGTTGAGGATCAATGTCAAAGAAGGCGACGTAGTTCAGGCAGGCGACGAGATCGCTGGACTGGATGACCTCGTCCTGGTCGCAACTCTGGAAGTCGCTCGCGCGGGCAAAAATGCGACAGGGCAGATGAAGTCAGCGGAAGCGGAACTCAGAATGAGACAGACCGAGCGACAGAAGCTGCTTGAATTGAGGGAACGCAACCATGCGACGCAGCGAGAAGTGGACCGTGTCGATACAGAACTTGAGATGGCCGAAGCACGCTTGATCGCTGCCAAAGAGGATGCCGAGATTAAATCGCTGGAGTACAAACGCATTGAGGCGCAACTGGACCAGAAGAAAATCCGTTCACCAATTGACGGAGTTGTGACGGAGATCAGGAAAGACGCCGGGGAATTTGTTTCCCCGACTGACCCGGTCATCGCCCGAGTCGTGCAACTCGATCCTCTCCTGATTGTCTTTTCCGTACCTCTGGAATTTCGCAACCAGATTCAGCCTGATCAGCTGGTTTCATTACTCGTCGAAGGCTCTAACTCAACGACAGGAACCGTCGAATACGTCTCGAAGACGGCAGACGAATCCAATACATCCATCCGAGTGAAAGTTCGCTTGCCAAATCCGAATGGTGAATGGCAGGCCGGACAACGTACGGTCCTCGATCTCGAGGCGAAAACAACAAACACAAACCAGCTTCCCTCGCTGGCAAAGAATGAAAAATGAAATCTCTGGTGCAGACGGAGCATCGCAGCGATCTGCTCGGCTCTCTCAGACAATCCCTCTTAAACTGCCACGACTTCAAGCAAGTCCAGTTAACGTTGGCCGGATTTGTGCGCCGTCGGGTCAATTGCCCACTGGTTGCCTGGTACTGTTCGCCGCAGGCCCATGGCGATCGGGACGGACGACTTGAAGGTCTCGCGTGCCCCTTGGACGGCATCGATGCAACACTGCGGTCTCACCTGAAGGCGCAGGCTCTGGATGCTGTGAAGAGTGGTACCGTTTCGATTAAACCCCTGCCCGGGAAAACTGATCTTCAGGGTGTGGTCGTTCCTTTGCGGGCCCCTTCTGGCGAAGCTCTGGTGTCCGTGATTCAAACGTCGGAAATGCTGCAAAGCGATTCGGCGGATTGTCTGGCACTGGTTCTGGCAGCATCACTGGGCGAGAACTGGTGGGCTCGACGGACGGTCGAATCGACAAAGTCAAATGCCGCCTGTGTCGCAGCACTCATTGAAATCATCAGCCGCACGCATTCCGCACACGATTCCGAATCTGCTTGTCAGCGTTTGGCGGATCAACTGCAGGAGTATCTGCAGGCCGACGCAGTATTTGTAGGACTCTGCAGGGCGGGAAGTTCTGAGCCGCGGCTGGTTGCAATCTCCGGTGAACGCGAGTTCGACGCATTATCAGAGAATGTCCGTTTGACGGAAGCGGCCCTGCATGAATCCGTCGCCCGGGCTGCCGCTGCCATCTGGCCATCGGACGATCTCCGAAATCGTCACGCGTTGCTGTCTCACAAGCAGGTCACCGAAAAGCTGGGAGCTCAACATGTTGTCAGTGTGCCCCTAATCTCAGAAGATGGCAGCAGAGTGGGTGCGATTCTTGCGTCGTTTCGATCCAGGCCCATTAGCTCGCTGGGTTCAGTTTCAGCGTTAGAATCAGAAACAAACGCTGCCCCGACTTTAAGCGAATCCGCTGCACTGGCTGCGAGAGCGGAAACGATTCTGCGTGCGGGCATGAGTTCGCTCACAAGTTGCCTGGAAGTTATCCAGCGTCTGGCCGACAGCCGCATGATTCAGCTGCTGCGGAAGGCAAGGCAGATGTTCAATGCACAACGAGCAAGGACGACGGCCACTGTCGCAACGACCTTCGCTCTCGTGCTTCTTCTGCCATTTCAGTACGCAATTCATTGTGAGTGTGAACTTCAACCAATCGAACGTCGTTATGTTGCGGCTCCGTTTGCCGGACCGCTTGAGCACTGCCTGGTCGAACCCGGGGACATTGTTGAAGCGAATGAATTGCTCGCAAGAATGGACGCTCGGGAAGTTCGATGGGAACTCGCCGGGATTCGGGCCGATCTGAACAAGGCGACAAAGGAACGAAATACGCATCTCACAACCCATGAGTTTGGCGATGCCGCCATTGCCCGCCATGAGGTCGAAAGACTTCAAAAACGCAACGAGTTGCTGGAACACCGCGATTCGAGTCTTGAAATCCGCAGTCCTATTGCCGGTCTTGTCGTCACGGGGGATCATCGGGAAGCAGAAGGGGTGCCTCTGGAACAGGGGCAAACGCTGTTTGAGGTTGCCCCGCTCGATCGCATGGTTGTTGAGGTTGCAATCCCGGAAGAAGATGTTCGCCACGCACAGCAGGGAATGAAGATTCGGATTCAGCTGGATGCTGTTCCCGAAAGGATCACAGAAGCCGTTATTCGCAGAATCCATCCGAGAGCCGAACTCAGAGACAACGAAAATGTCTTTATCGCGGAAGCGGAACTCGAAAATGATGATCGGCAATTGCGTCCCGGTATGCGAGGTCGTGCTCGAGTTTACACGACCCGTCGGCCACTGGGCTGGAGCTGGTTTCACAAGCCATTCGCTCACATTCTGGGCTGGCTGGGGTGGTGATCAATGCAGGCTCGCCCGGATATCTCCACCGTTGAACTAACCCGGACCAGGGTTGCACTTCGTTCTGACATCACATTTGTGCCGCAGCAATACGGACTCGAAACGTGGTATCACATCGAAGTACACGGAACATCAGAATACTATCGATTGGGGTATGCTGAGTACTGTTTTGTCTCATTGCTGGATGGCCACACCAGTTTCGCTCAGGCACTGGCAATGTCCGCGCAGGCTATGGCATCTCAGAACATGGGAGACAAAGCTCTGAGCCAGACTCAGGCGCAAAGCGTCTATTCCTGGTTGCTGGACAGGGGTATCGCTCGGCTGGTCGACGAAGAGTCTGCGACGGCTGGAGGCCCTCAGCAGAAGAAGACCGACAATCAGAAACTCTTGTCTCGACTGAATCCGCTTTGGATGCGGATCCCTCTCGGCCGCCCGGAACCACTCCTCCGAATCCTGATGCCCTGGACCAGTTGGATCTTCAGTGGCCCAGCCACGTTTTCCGGCATTGTGTTGATGATGGTTGCAGGTGTCGTGCTCACGAATAACTGGCAGCAGTTCACGCTCGACTCCAGTGCTGTGTTTGCTCCTGACAACTGGCTTTGGCTGTTCATCGCCTGGTTTGCACTGAAGTTACTGCATGAATTTGCCCACGCGATCGTGTGCCTTCGGTACGGCGGTTCGGTGAACAATATGGGGATCGTTCTTGCTTTTCTTGCTCCGCTTGCTTACGTGGATGCATCGTCCAGCTGGAGTTTCAGAAGCCGGTGGCGGCGCATTCACACGGCTCTTGCCGGCATCTATGTGGAGTTGCTGATTGCAGCAATATGCGTTCTCTGGTGGAGCCGCACAGACTCCCGGGTTGTTGGACACCTTTTGCACAGCATTGTGGTCATGGCCAGTCTCTCGACGATTGTCTTTAACATCAATCCACTGATGCGATTCGATGGATACTTCGTTTTATCCGATGCGCTCAATATCCCCAACTTGTATTCCGAAGCATCAACGGTTCTCAAAGAGACACTTGGACACTACGTCTTTGGCGAATCGCAGACCGCCCCAGCTGTCGTTGGGTATCGTCGCCCCGTACTTTTGACTTATGCCGTTGCAGCCGTAATCTGGCGGCTTACGGTTTGCCTCACACTGCTGATCGCTGCCTCCGTGCTGTTCCATGGTGCCGGCATTGCTCTGGCGCTGGCCGGAGCGCTCGCCTGGTTTGCAAAACCCGTCTGGAAATCCCTGCAGTCGTTCAGGCAAATGGCGCAGCAGAACCCTGATCGACTCATCCGGGGCGGAGCGATCCTTGGGCTGGGTGGAAGCACTGTCAGCGCATTGCTGCTTCTGGTTCCCGCGCCACTTGTGACGACAGCTCCGGGAATCATTGAATACAGAGATGGTCAGATCATTCGATCGGTCACACCCGGATTTGTGGATGCGATCTTCGTTTCTGACGGCCAAATGGTTAAAGCGGGGGATCGACTGCTTCAACTTCGAAACAATGAACTGGAAACAGAATACGCAGAGCTGAACGCACGAATTTCCCAGGAAGAAGTTCGGTTTCAGCTGGCGACCCGCGAACATAATGCGGCCGGCATCAGTATCGCTCGCGCAAATCTCGACTCAATGCACCGTCAACGGTCGCAACTGCAAAAACGGGTCAATGGTTTGACAATCGTAGCGGAGACGGACGGTCGGGTGCTTAGTCGACAGCTGC
This sequence comes from Planctomycetaceae bacterium, assembly GCA_020426345.1. Classification (GTDB taxonomy): domain Bacteria; phylum Planctomycetota; class Planctomycetia; order Planctomycetales; family Planctomycetaceae; genus F1-80-MAGs062. Next base: position 1,528 of record JAGQQE010000251.1, on the reverse strand, counting down.
CTTCTTTGCTGAATACTTTCGTCCAGCCAGGTCAGGAGTTGATAACAATTGGAATGGAGGACAACAAGGAACTTATCTGCTCGGTCAGCCAGATGGACATTTCGTCAGCACTACAACGTCTCGAGAACAACGTTCCACTGCGAATTGGTACTCACGGGCGCATCTACGGCAAACTCGAGCGCGTCAACCCACGGGCTACAGATCGTTTGCCCCATCCTGCTCTGGCTGCTTCCAGTGGCGGCCAGCTGGCAGTTTGTGAAGATCATGCGGCCACCAGAGACACCGAAGACGGTAAACGCCTTCGTCTGACAGAACAAAGATTCGACGCCGTCATCCAAATCGCGCCGGCAGACGCAATGAACCTGCGATGTGGGGAACGCGGAGTCGCCTCACTGGGACTTGTGCGAGGTTCATTTGCATCTCACTTATATCGCTCCGGGCAACGATGGTTTCAGACGACCATCGACAATGCAACACGCCGGCAAGAGTAAGATTGGATCAGTTCACCGGACAGTAATCGGCAGGTTTTACCGAAAATGTTCCAGCGAACATCGGACCAGTCATCAATGGGGCGATGTCACCAAATCTCCGACACTCTTTATCAAAGCGGTCGTAGATTTTCTCATCCTGTGGGTCGATATCGAACTACTGGACAGGTGGAATCCGCCAAATCATCCCGTGCGATTGCGAATCCGTCTAGAGCTGGATTCGCGACGTCGACGTCCGTGTCTCGGGAATACGCCAGTGATGGCTAAAATAGAAATCAGCCCAACGAACGAAATCACTCCGCGAGTCTCTCTCGAACTCAGGATCGGTAACCGACGGCGGCGGGGCACATCTTTCGTTCTCCCGGTCAGTAATTCAGCCCTGTTGAGTCATTCGAACCGGAGAGGCAATCGATCCAACCGAGGTGTGTTATCCGGAAACAAGATTCATGGCATTCCGATTTACGACGGCCACGTAGGCGCAGGTCGCCCCAGCCTTCAATGCCGATTGGACGTCTGCTTCATCGGCCGGGACGAGTCTGATCGCTCCCAAACGCCCCCCTTCTTTCTCAGGCGAAATGATGCAGGAGGTCTGCGGATGGCAAACCCTGGGGAGTCGCTGTACCGCCGGGAAAACATCCGGGCAAATGCACATCAGTTTAGCCGCTCCAGCACAATGCAAGTCCCACTGATGGAACTCTCAAGGTATCGTTCCCGCCGGCCATCGAAGCCAGTTGGGTCCGGGAATCAGCCATGTTTCACCTGCTTGCCAGAAGGCGTTCCTGCAGCGTCCTCAGCTTTTCGTCACATTTCCAACGCGTACAATTCCCGGAAATCTTACGAATTATCAGCCTTCAAGCGGCAACTGGCCGGGCCAAACCGGTTTCCTGTTCTCCCAATGTCTTTTCAATCCGATGGGTGCATACAACAGAACGGACCTGATGCAACAAAGAACTCCGGGCGGGAAACAGATCCGGAAAAATCTAAAATGCGGGGTACGCCGAAGGTTTTTCCGTCTTCTCAAATGCATCGCCAGTCGACAG
>JAGQQE010000250.1 GCA_020426345.1 Planctomycetaceae bacterium | reverse complement strand
CCCCGGATACCAGCTCCAGCCATCACAAGGCTCCATGCCTTTGCGTAATGGTCACGCCCGCGTGCTTCGTTCAGCCATGGTGTTCGACCAAATTCTCCCATCGCAATGACAAGCGTATCTTCCAGCATGCCTCGATCGTTAAGGTCTGTGATCAGCTGAAATAAGATGTTGTCCAGTTCAGGTACCAGCATCTGATGCATCTCGTGCTGGAAAACATGATTGTCCCACGGCATACCATTGGCAACCATGACGAAGGTTGAACCATTCTCGATCAGGTGCCGTGCCTGAAGGGCATGTTGGGCGAATGCGCCTGGACCATAGCGTCTGCGATCTTCTGTCGGCAGAGAATCCAGATCGAACAACGGTGCGCAACTCATCAGCCCCTTCACGCGTTCGAACGCAGCGTTGTAGGAAGCGGCTGCTGCGCTTCGGCGATCATTTTCATACTTGCGGCTGAGAAACCGTCGTAATGCTTCCCTGTCGGCAAAATCAGCATCGCTAATACTTTCCGGCTTAAGAATATCCGGAATGGAATACTCACCGCCAGCTCTTACCGGCCCATATTCGGCCCCGATCCATCCGGCCCAGTTGCCGGCTTTGAATGCTTTGAATTCGTTACCCTCAGGACAGGGGTCCAGCAATACGAACTGAGGAACCGGACTGTCAAGGTGCCCCAATTGCTGTGCGACAACAGAACCCAGAATGGGTCGAGTAAATGGTGGTCTGGGCTTATCGCCTCTTGTCAGTACGTCAATACCCTGAAAATGCTCGCCTGGCTCAGTGGACATCGATCGAACGACTGCGAGCTTGTCCATGATAGTCGCACAGCGCGGCATCAGTTGAGAAATCCTCAAACCGGGCAGACTCGTTTCGATGGCACCAAAAGGTCCTCCCGTTGGAGTTCCAGGTTTAGGGTCCCAGGTTTCGAACTGGCTGGGAGCCCCGCAGAGCCAGAGCAGGATGCATTTTTTTGAATGGCGTCTGGCTTCGTCTGCGATCGCAGGTACAGAGAATAATCCGCTGAAGCTTCCGACTGTTGCAGCGCCAGCCAGAGTGCCTTCCAGAAACAATCGCCGATGGATCGTGTGCTCCGGGCTTCCGCAGTTGGACGGCGACTGATTTGTCTTCGAGTTCATGCCTTTCGTAGCCCTTCCTTCGTCTGCTTCTGACGATAAATGATTCGTGGCAGGTTTCCGCAGAGCCGCGTCAAATGCAGAAAGGCTCAGCATACAAATATGCTGAGCCTTTCGCGATGATCAGTTGCGGCAAAAGCCGGGTACGACTTGTTGGTCAGGCGGCTCGGTGAACGGCAGTTGACATCGGAATAATGTCCCGTGTTTCCAGTTCCTGTTCTGCCACTTTCATGGAAGCATCGACAAACGCTTCAAAAATCTGCAGATCCAGAGCGGATGCATTCGTGCTTTCCGGGTGCCACTGAACACCAAGGCAGAACCAGTCATCTTCAATGGATTCATAGGCTTCGACAACGCCGTCCGGACAGGTTGCGGAAACTCGGAAGCGGTTTGCGAGCTGCTTTACCGACATGTGGTGGTTGCTGTTGACTCGAACCTCTCCCGGACCGTAGATGGCGTCAACTCGAGTGCCGGGCACAACTTCCAGAACGTGCCGCAGGTTCTTTTCCACAGGGTCACGATGGTGCAGGGCTTTCGGAAGATCCTCTGGAATATGCTGAAACAAAGTCCCGCCACAAAGGACATTCACAAGCTGCATGCCGGAGCCAATTGCCAGAATGGGGAGACGTCTCGCAATCGCCATCTCAGTCAGACGTCGGTCAAAATCCTCACGTCGCTTTGGCATCACCTTGACTGCCGGGTGGGGATGCATCTTGATACGGGTTGGATCCAGATCGAGGTTGCATCCGCAGAGGACGATTCCGTCGAGTTTTTCCATGATGGCTTCGAGGTCTTTTTCGTCCTCGAACGGTGGCAGGAGAATTGGCAGGCCCCCAGCGGCAATGACGCTGTCGTAATAGCCGGTGTTGAACCAGCTGAGTGCCGCTCCGTCGTAGCGCTCAGGTCGAAAATCGCCAGTGATACCAATAACAGGTTTTGAAGTGCTCATGAAACAGGTTCCCTCCCAGGTGAGCCGTTGCGACTGCAGTGCAGTCCAAAATGTGATGTGGGTGCCGAATTCAGCCGAGTGATTGACAATTGAGTTATGGCGCGGCCCGCAAACGAAAAGCCGCATGAAGCAAGTGCCACAACGAAGCCGAAGACAGATTCCTTTCTGTTACGAGACCAACTCCTTTGGTCCGTCGACGATCAAAAGCATTCGTCGAATTGATTCAGACAACCCCGGATCAAGCGTATCCGGAAGAGCTCAATTCCATTGCTCTCTTCCGAACGGGCGGGAGATTAGTCAAGATCATTTGCAACTACAAACGAAACCGCCATTTTGCGGTTAAGTTTGTCTTGCAGCACCAGATCTTGTATGCGGTGTCGAGGTGATCTACTGAAGCAGCCAGTCGATTACTCTCCAGTCCATCCAGCGCCGATCAGGATCCACTCCTCGGCGCCCGATAAAACCGAGATGTCCGCCGTGTTGCGTCACATACAACCGAACATTGGGTGGCAGTGGACTTCGCTGTAATGCTGAGGTGCGCACCATCGGGTCGTCCTGCGAAGCCAGTATGCTGGTATGAACACGAATATCCGGGATGACTCCGATCGCAGATGCTGCCTCGTAGTAATGCTGCGCGGATTCGTAGCCTGAGGCCGGTGCCGTATAGGCATCGTCGAACTCATGCAGAGTTCGTGGAAGAGACTTCATGGTTGCCAGTGGTAGATCATTTCGCCACAGCGGACTTTCAGCCACATGTGAGAGCAGCTGGCGAGTAAAATACCAATGATAACGCATTCCGAACTTCGACTGACCAAGCGACTGGACGCAGTGGGACAAGTCAACCGGAGGGCACACTGCGACTACACGAAACAGACTGAAGGGTGTTTGTCCCGCATACTGCCCGAGGTAGCGAAGTACGAGATTACCACTGATCGAATAACCAACGATTGAAATGGGAGAAGAAGGGCACAGTCTTTCAACCATTCGGATCGCGCTGTCCAGGTCTTCCGTTCGCCCTGCGTGATAAGGCGACCTCGCGAGTCCTGCGCCCGCTCCGCAACCGCGATGATCCATGCGGAAGACCCGTACGCCCCGCTGATGCAGTTTCGCGGCCGTGCGAGCCATGTATCCGCTGTTATGGCTGCCGCAAAGTCCATGCAGCATCAGCACAACATGGTCGCCGCGTTCCCAGATTGTCGGGCGGTCATCATGCAGCACGAGGAAATCGTCGTCCGGCAGCCGAAGTTTTCTTTGCGTGGTTCCGGTGAGCTGCGACTTCCCCGGAAACAGGGTGCCAGCCCAGGTTTGGACGTGGGCGTTTGAAAGCCCCGGAGCCGGATGAAATGCCGGGATATCCAGCGGTTTGCAGGAAGGGAAGACGTCGGTCGTTGCATCCTTCAGGTCGCGCAGAACGACGGACTTTGGCCCCGCACCATCAAACATTGCTTTCTCTCTTCCCGCCATGCCCCCTGGGTCCCCAATCATTGAAACCGCTTTGAAAACCGGGATTTGTAGAGAGTTATGTCGGAACGGGATAGCTCAATTCTACCGAGCGGAAGCGCATCGGGGACACGCGAAAGGTGCATCCAAAACGCGGCAGTGCCGTGCGATGGTTGTTACTGGAGAACACGTCTGCGAATTTGAAGGGGGCAGGATCAGATCGCTCGCAGTACGGCAGCAGCGCTCTGTCCCATCGCAGTTCGGTTTACAGAAATCGCAGTTCGGGTGGCCAATCGACGCGAATGTTCGCGTACAACATTTAACCGACATCGTGGGTCAGGGACTTCGTAATTCAGTGTAGCCGGAACTTCGCCGTACCTGAGAGAAAGCAGCGTGCCGGCAAGCTCTACGGCACCGGCTCCTGCGTCAAAATGCCCAACGAAACTCTTCATGGCGGTCACAGGCACTTTCAGGATACTGTCGCCCATGACTCTGTGATACGCTCGCGCTTCAACGATATCGTCGGCCTGTGTACTTTTGCCCTGTGCGTTGATGTGCCCGATTTCATCCGGGCGGATCGCCGATCGCCTGAGGGCAGATTCCATTGCCCTGACCAATCCTATACCGCCGGATTCATTGGCGTGGCCCTTGCCGTCGCACCCAGCGCCAATTCCGATGATCTCTGCGTAGATGTCCGCTCCTCGACGAACGGCATGTTCATAGCTTTCGATGATGAACGATGCCGCTCCCTCACCGACAACAGCTCCGTCACGTTCAAAATCGAAAGGGCGGCAGGCTCGCGAAGGATCATCTGATCTTTTCGACAGTCCCTCAAAACTATGGAATTTTGCTACATCCACCGGGTGAATATTTGAGCTGCATGCTCCCACGATCATGCAGTCTGCCCGACCTGCTTCGATCACGCGTACCGCTTCTGAAAGCGCGAGAATCGCTGAAGCGTCTCGACATGTGATGGTGTTGTTTGGTCCCATCGCGTTGTGGTCAATAGAAACGTGACACGCGGGCATATTCGGCAGTTGTCGAAGCAGCCAGAGTGGAGCAATCTCGTTGAGAGTTTCGTGATTCCACAGTTCCGGATTGAAACCGTTCGCGTCAGAACAGGCCCGTGCCGCTGCTGCCAGCTCTGCCGGGTGACACGTCATTCTTCCAGCGCCGAACTCGACACCAAATCGCAGCGGGTCAATGTCACCGGTTCGAATCCCGGCATCCCTGACGGCTAAATTTGCGGAGGATACACCGAGCTGAATGTCGCGCGACATGACCTTCAGAAACTTGCGATCCCGAAGGTGAAGCGCTGGATCGAAATCGCGAACTTCAGCCCCGAAAGCGGATGGAAGTCCATCTGCCGGTAATGCCTGAAGAAAGTCGATCCCTGATCGATTCTGTACCAGACTATCCCAGAAGCGATCGTTCCCTATGCCGATTGGTGAAACCACACCGACACCGGTCACTACCACGCGTACTGCTGCGTGCCCAGTCATCGAATTGCCCTACCACAAGATCGAATGAGATATCCGCATCAATCGATCTGACCCATCTTGGCTTTCCCGACACATAAGGATGTATCGGGATCTCGGGAGCAGTTTTCCCCAGAAAACGACTCCCATAGCGCCATTCACACACAAATTGAGGGGTTCGTCCGATTTATTCCAGCCCCCGCTGGATCGTCAGAACCAATCAGTGTTTGAGGAGAAAAAGCACCAGCTGAGACATGCCCAGCAACCACTGGTCGAGGTCCCTGCTCGATTCAGTGGAATTTCAAACGCTGATTACACGCACAGGACCCTTTTCTGTCAAGTCGTTGATCGGATTGCAACGGGCTCTGGCGAAAATGCCTGAATTCAGCAAACCGGGTCAAGACTGGCCGATGAGGCATCGTTTTGATCTCGCGGGAATCGATTTGATGGCGCATCGATTACCCTCCCTGCGATGGCGGATATCGGCACAATTTGCCGTAATCGCTTTTCCAGTATGAGTTTATGGAATCCCGATGCGCAGGAAATGCCGTTTGGCACAGTATTGGCTTCCTGTAATCAGCATTGACCAAGCAATCCTGAAGGGATTCGGGCACTTCTATAAATGGACGAAACTTGACCCGGTCGCAGTCGTTCGCGGTTGGCCACTGAGCAGATGGCAACCGTCTCAGGGAATTCCCCGAGATCCTGGCTCGACCGGGTCTTCCGGACTCTCACTCACCAATCTTCAAAAAGGAATGATTCAAGATGAAACATCTCATCCTGTGTGCACTGACCGTTGGTGCAATCGCCGTCAGTTCAACAATGACCGCAAAGGCAGATCACAGACACTTTTCCAGGGGCCGCAGCAGCGGATTCTCAATCTCCTTCGGGTCCGGTGGCTATGGCGGCTACGGTAATGGATTCAACCTGAATTATGGTCGCGGATACACGCCCTACTACGGAGGAAGTCGTTCCTTCGGTGGATATCCCGGCTATGGCTATCCGTCATTCGGGTCTCGCCACGGCGGATACTACAACGGTGGAATCGGCTATCCGTCCTACGGCTCTTACGGATATGGCCACGGCCACAATCATTGTTACTAGGACGGCCAAATTGCCTGAGAATTCCGCAGAAGCACGAGTTCTGAGGATTCTCTTTGTCTGCTGAGTTCCTGAAACCGTTTCTGGTGATGGAACGGAACTTTCTACGATTTCGTGACAATCCCGCGGCCACTCAGGTGCAGAACCTGAGTGGCCGCTTGTGTTTGCCGGATCCAAATTCATCTTGGTCTACCTGAGTCCGTTTCGTATAGTCCGGCAATTCTCGCGCGTCAGGGGTCCTGCAGGAACGGGAAGATTGAAACAGTTGTGGGAGTTCGTCGTGGAATTCGATGACTCGCTGACAGCGATGGAACAGTTTGTGGGAATTGATGAACTGTGAGTTGGCCTGGATGACGTAATCCGGCTGGCTGAACAAGTCTGGGTCAGGGGCGGAGCCCCTGTAAGGCGATCTCGAAATGGATTTCAACATTCGCCCAATCGGGAAGTCGTGCGTCCAATCCGGAAGGATGCTGCAGCCGGGTGAGGCATGCTGGTCGGTCCTGATTGAACAGGATGGAAAGCTCGTCCGTCAGGATATCTGCGCGGATGCATGGCAGGGACCACCCGAAGGTGCGATCGGTCACTGGAGGTGCACAGTGCCTTCCGGAAGTGACAGTGGTCGAATCAAGCTGGACGCTGACTCGTTGTTCGAGTACTTCCTGCAGCTGAATGAATCTCCGAATGTAATCCAGCAGCAATACCGGTATGTGCTGTCTCTGCTTTTGCTTCGCAAACGCCGATTAATTCTGGAAGAGGTTTGCGAAATTGATGATCGCCCGGTGATGCGATTAGTTGGATCCGGTGGCGAAGGCCCATTTGATGTGCCGGAAGAGGAGCTTTCTGAAGATCAGATTCAGCGTCTGCAGCAACAGCTGTTTGAGACCAGTGATCGAACGGCGGCGTGAAAATCAATTCGCCAGCCACCTCTGAAAATTGTTGCGATGAGACTGGAAAGAAGTTGCTTCTGGCAAGCAGGCAAAGCGGGGTTCTATTGATGGAAGATCTCCAATCTCGACTTTCGCTGGCCCTGCTGATGGTCTTGTCGTTTGCCGGTTGCAATTTAACGGGAACGCGGCAGCAGACTCGGTACGTCGATCCAGTGCTTCCTGCCAGCATGTCGTGCCAGGAACTCATTGATCATCTCAATCGACAAACCCATGGACTCCATGCCTGGCGGTCGACAGACGCTACAGTGACCGCGAGGTTGCCAAATGGTCTGCCGTTGCGTTTGTCGGCGAATATCGCGTGTGCCGCCCCAGATAAGTTTCGGTTGCGGGCGTCCAATTTTGCCGCCGATGTTGACCTTGGTACGAATGAAGAGCGTGTTTGGTTTTACTCAAAACCAGGAGAGGGGCAGGTTGTCACCTGGAAACACGAGGACGCGTGTCTGCTTCAGCAACTGTCCGTTGGAATTCCCCGAATTGATCCCGACTGGCTGATGGTTGTGCTCGGCGTCATGCCGCTCGATTCAGGAGATTTCGATGTGGCTCCTGGTCCTGCCGGTGCGCAGGAACTGTGGCTGACATCGGTGACAGACGATGCGAATGGGCAGTCACTGCGCCGCGTTATCAAAGTCAGTACGATTACAGGACGTGTTCGGGAACATACCATCTACGATCACGAGCGGTCTCCCCTGGTGCGAGCAACGGTCAGGAATCACAAGGCTGTGAATCAGTACCTTCTGCCCCAGGCCGTGAAACTTGAATTTCCGGAAATGGACACCGAACTGACCATTCAGCTGAGCCGAGTTGAAACGAATTGCGTCCTGGCTGAATCTTTGTGGCACGTTCCGCAACACCGAAATACGCCCGTGGTTGATTTGGGGGCTCACATTCGTTCTCAGGTTGCGCAGCATCGTCCTGCAACCCATCAGGCTGCGGGAAACGTCGTGATCACTGACAGTGATCGGGATAGCCGAGGGTGGCCATCGACACAAACCGCCAGCCTGCCGAGCCCACCTTCTTTGAACAGTGCTCTCTCCGAAAACCTGGACTATAGTCAGAGGTATCTCCGCGGTATCTCGCCCCCGGGTGAAGTCGGCAAAGCTTCCTTCAATACGAGTGAGGAATCCGAATGGAGCCTGCCGTCAGATCGAATTCAGTTGACCGGCAGGTCCAGTCATGTTGACCCTGCTGTCGCTGCTGAAACCGTTCCAGACACGCCGGAGTTTGATTTGCCGCCTGCGGAAGAACCCGAATGGGACCTGCCTTCGAGGTCTGAAGCAAGGGCTCCCGCGCGACGATGGAACATGCGATGGTTTCGATAGCTCGCCGGTATATTCGGAATAGCCAGTACAATCGGAAAAATCCGTTGCAACGCCCTGGCTGCATCGATAGCCTGTCCACTCTCTTTCTCTCCTGAACCGGGCACGTCGAAATCTCGACCGCTTGCTGCCAGTTGGCAGTGAGCTTGTTCCATGCTGGGACTGTGCCGTGCAATCGAAAATCCCTCGCGAAGTTTTTTCGTCTCTGAATTTCCTTCGCCCCCTGTCATCGGGCGACGCAACCAATCAGGATCGCCTGCTGCCCAAGTGGCTTTCAGAAAGCACCGTGGCTCGACCCAGTGTGCCTTTTTCACTGGTGCGTCCGCGCCAGCAAGCGTTTCGAGACCTTTCACCGTCTCTGCGACATTTGGCGAGAACAGCGTTCGAATTGCCCGCCGCCGGGGACGCTGCCGTCGCAATCCTCCGGATTGCCGAAGATCCTTCGCTCACGCCGGAGATGTCTGGCCGATGCGGCCTTCAGGCCGGACTGATCCTTCTGGACGCCGGCGATCAACGCAGAGGCTGGAATGTGATTCAGCGATCGATGGCACGAATGACCAGTGCGCCGGAATCAGCATCTTCGTCGGCCAGCCCTTCGCTCTTCGCGTCTGATTGGATTGCACTGGCTGCAGGTGCAGTGGCAGCATGTGACGATGCCGCAGCAGGGGTTTGGCTCCGTCGAGCTGTTCATTCCATCAGATCCGTTCTCGTCCACAGCGTCGCATTCTCACCGGCGACCCGGTCGTTGACCCTTGTGGAACACATGAATTTGATGGGCGATATCCTTGCGCTGCGTTCCGTGTTGTTTCTTCGACGCCGTCAGATGCAAACGGCACTATCCTGTATTTGTGAGGCCATTCAATTCTTCGAACGTGGAGCCGATGACGAAGCGATGGCAGGAGCACTCCTTTGGCGAGCATTTCTGTATGCTCGATCAGCTGATCAGGAAGAAGCTGCACTCGATTGCTCTGCAGCGCGGACTGTGCTGATGAATCTGCCTGCTGACCGCTGCACGTTTCATACCTCCGTAATTTGCAACTTGTTGAACGGAAATTATGAAGGCAGCCTGAATGCTCAACTGACACCGGCTTGCACTGACGACATCGAATGTTCCGGCAAGTTCGTTGAGCCGTTGTTTCAGCGATCGGCTGGCCGTTCCAGATGGAACTGAAGGCCACGGAAACTGGACAGAGATGCTGAAGTTTCGTTTTCGACCGACGCGCCGCTCTTGTTCGGTGGCCGGGGATG
>JAGQQE010000249.1 GCA_020426345.1 Planctomycetaceae bacterium | reverse complement strand
AGCCCACCTCGAGGAATGGGGTCGGCCGCGTTTCAGAAAGCCAGTGTTTCCAGCCTGGCTTCACTGAACCGAATTCAAGGTGTTTCTTCTGAACCAACCTGTTCTGTGCAAAAAATGTCCAATTCGGCCCGATTCTGGCTGCAAAGTCCTGAATTTGGTCGATTCGGGGCCGCCGATTGAATGTTGAGGCCGCTTACTTCTACAATTCCCCACCGGAGAAACTTTGGGATCAGTGTTTGATGTCTGATCGCCTTGAACAGGCTTCAGAACGGCAAGGGAAGCTGATTCGGTTGGGAAAGCTGCGGTCAGTTTGCGGAATTGCACGGGAATGCCGGTTCTGAGGTAGAGAACGGCGTCCCGGAATCTCGAATAAGCACAACATCGGCGACGTCAAATTGCGCTGCCGGTTCGCGCAGATTCGGGGCGGTAGTCGACAAGCGGTTGAGTGGGTGAGAGTAACAATCCTGTGGCGGAAACTGCTTCACGCAGCAAAGCCACCAGCATTTGGGGACGAAGTATGGTGGATCAGGCTATTCTTGATACCGTGTCGGGCATTCATCCGGACGAATTACAGGAATGGTACGAGTCTCTTGAAGACGTACTTCACCGCTATGGTGAAGAGCGTCTGCGTGAGTTACTGATCCATTTACAGGAACGCGCTTACGCACGCGGCGTGAAGATGCCGTTCAGCGCGAACACTCCTTACATCAACACGATTCACCATACGGATCAGGTGAAGTTTCCGGGCAACCGGGAACTGGAACGCCGGATCAAGAGCATCATTCGCTGGAATGCAATGGCCATGGTTGTCCGTGCGTACCAGTCGGGCAGCGGAGTGGGAGGTCATATTTCGACGTTCGCTTCGTCGGCAACGCTTTACGAAATCGGCCAGAATCACTTTTTCCATGCCCGAACGCCCGACCACACCGGCGACATGGTTTACTTCCAGGGGCACGCTGCTCCCGGAATGTACGCACGGGCCTTTGTAGAAGGACGCCTGGAAGCAGATCATCTGGCAAGTTTCCGCCGTGAGCTTCCGGCTGGCAGCGGCCTGAGCAGCTATCCCCATCCCTGGTTGATGCCATCGTTCTGGCAATTCCCAACGGTATCGATGGGGCTTGGCCCGATCTGTTCCATCTATCACGCTCGATTCCTGCGTTACCTGGAACATCGCGGCCTGCTCGACACCTCAAAGTCCCGAGTCTGGGCTTACCTGGGCGACGGCGAGTGTGACGAACCCGAATCTCTTGGCGCGCTGACACTGGCGTCGCGAGAAAACCTGGACAACCTGACCTGGGTGATCAACTGCAACCTGCAGCGTCTGGATGGACCGGTCCGGGGTAATGGGAAAATCATTCAGGAACTGGAAGCGGCCTTCCGGGGGGCAGGCTGGAATGTCATCAAAGTCATCTGGGGATCCGACTGGGATCCGATTCTCGATGATGACACCGAAGGCAAGCTTGTCAAACGCATGGGAGAAGTTGTCGACGGCCAGTATCAGAAGTACACGGTTTCTAAGGGTGATTATATCCGCAAGCACTTCTTCGGCGCCGATCCGGAAGTCGCAAAGCTGGTCCAGCATCTGTCCGACGAATATCTCGAGAAGATTCGTCGCGGTGGACACGATCCGGAAAAGGTTTACGCAGCCTATCACGCTGCTGTGAATCACAAGGGCGCGCCGACAGTTGTCCTGGTCAAGACGGTAAAGGGATATGGTCTGGGCGATGCTGGCGAAGGTCAGAATGTCGCCCACAATACGAAGAATGTCGCGACGGATGCTTTGCGAGCCTTCCGCGATCGCTTTTCAATTCCCGTCAGTGACGAGGATCTCGCCAAGTTGCCATTCTATCGTCCGCCGGAAGACAGCCCCGAAATGAAATACCTGCGGCAGAAACGAGCCGCGTTAGGTGGACACATCCCGGCTCGGCAACCTACGGAAGAACGCCTTGAGATTCCGACACTGGACGACAAGGCGTTCCAGGGCAAGGGTTTGATTCCCGGGAGCGGAGAAGATAAAGGATCGACAACCGGATCGCTCGGCAACATCATCCGCGGCCTCATTCGTCACAAAGGCATCGGTCCCCGAATCGTCCCCATTATTCCTGATGAGGCACGCACGTTCGGGATGGAAAGCCTGTTCAGCCTGTGCGGTATCTATTCCAGCAAAGGTCAGCTTTACGAACCAACCGATGCCGGCAATCTTATGTACTATAAGGAAGCACGCAACGGCCAGCTTCTTGAAGAAGGCATCAATGAAGCCGGTGCGATGGGATCTTTCATCGCCGCCGGGACCGCCTATTCGAATCTCGGGCTGAACATGGTGCCGTTCTATGTCTACTACTCGATGTTCGGTTTCCAGCGTGTCGGCGACTTGATCTGGTGTGCAGCAGATTCTCGAACCAAGGGCTTCCTCTGTGGTGGCACCTCTGGTCGAACAACGCTGAACGGCGAAGGATTACAGCACGAAGACGGCCATAGCCAGCTGATGGCAACAACCGTTCCGAATCTGCGATCCTACGATCCCGCCTGGGGCTATGAACTGGCCGTCATCGTCCAGGACGGACTCCGCAGGATGTATGGCGAAGGCGAAGAAATCTTCTATTACCTGAGCGTCTACAACGAAGATTACCAGCAACCTCCGATGCCATCGCTGCCAACGGTGCAGGATGGAATCCTGAAGGGGATGTACCTGTACCACAGTTCGGAATCGGGAGTTGGGCAGGCACACCGACCGCAGTTGTTTGGCAGTGGGCCGATTCTTCGTGAAGCTTTGCGAGCTCAGCAGATCCTGGCAGATCGTTTCCAGATTGGCGTCGATGTCTGGAGTGTCACCAGCTACAGCGAACTGCGTCGTGAAGCGATGGAATGCCAGCACTGGAACGAACTGCATCCGGGTGAAGCACCTCGCCGAAGCTATCTGGAACGGGTACTGGACGGAGCAACCGGACCATTTATCTCGACCAGCGATAACGTTCGCCTGGTGGCCGATCAGATTCGTGAATGGGTTCCGGGCGAATACCTGGTTCTTGGCACGGATGGGTTCGGACGCAGTGAATCCCGAGAAGAATTACGTCGACATTTCGAGATCGACGCGGAGTGCGTTGTGTATACCACACTTCGCGGGCTGGCCCGGATGGGTGCCTTCGATGCGTCGAGACTGCCGGAAGTTCTTCAGCAACTGGGCATCGACACCGAAAAAATCGATCCACTCAATGCATAACTTCGTCAGATCCGATGTCTGATGGGGCACCGGATTGCGGACTGGATAACACGACCGGCTGACAATGAAGTCAACACTTGCAGCATACACTGTTATCCATGCAAACATTTACTCAACCTCGGGCTCTGCCTGACTAACGTTAACTGAATTGCAACAGCCAATGGCCATTGAATTCAAATTGCCGGAAGTGTCTGAAGGTGTCGACTCTGTGGACATCGCAGAAGTCAAGGTTTCTGCCGGCGACACCATCACGGCAGGCACAGTGATCTGCGAAGTCGAAACAGATAAAGCCGTCGCGGACATCGAATGCCCTCACGCGGGCCGAGTCACCAAAGTGCTGATGAAGCCAGGCGATTCGGTAAGTATCGGGGCTGTCCTGATAGAGATCGAAGCATCCGAAGAGGCGGAGACACATTCGTCTCCAGAACCATCTACTCCTTCAGAGACTCCGCCGCCGACCGAAGAATCGCAGGCGGCCACTGAACCCGCCGCTGTGTCGCAGGCTGGTCCGGTGGAATTCGTTCTGCCGGGAGTCGGCGAAGGCATTGACAAGGTCGATATCGCAGCCGTGATGGTCAAGGCTGGCGATGTAATCGGTGAAGACGCGGTCATTTGTGAGGTTGAAACCGACAAGGCCGTTGCTGAAATCAACTACCAAGGCGCGGGCACGGTTACAGCGGTCCACATCGCCGCCGGTCAGACGGTTTCCGTGGGAACTCCTTTGATCACGGTACAGCCCGACGGTAGTTCAACGAAATCTTCGACGACTGCAGCACCACCGTCGACTGCCTCTGCATCTTCGTCTGCTGCCACGCCGGTTTCGAAACCCGCCGCTGCCCCTGAAAAATCGAATACCGCTGCGACGTCCGGCAGCACGGGCGGAAATCGGCCTCCAGCTCCTGCTGGTCCAGCCACTCGACGATTAGCACGAAAACTTGGCGTCGACCTGTATCAGGTGAACGGCTCTGCCGCGGGTGGCCGAATCACCATCGAAGACGTAGAAGCGTTCGTTCGGGACCGATTAAGTCGCCCCGTTCCATCGGCTGCAGGAACACCGGGTGTTGGCGTTGTCGCTGCGGCTCCCCTTCCGGACTTTTCAAAATTCGGACCGGTGGAGAAGTTGCCGCTGAACAAGATTTTCCGGACAGCAGCGGCGAATCTTCACGCAGCATGGGTGACGATACCACACGTCACTCAACACGATCTCGCGGACATTACAGAACTGGAAACAGCGCGAAAACGCTATGTCAAAGCGAATCCAACGTCCCCCAAAATCACGATGACTGCCATCATGATCAAAGCGGTCGTCGGAGCGTTAAAAGCATTTCCACATGTGAACAGCAGTGTTGATCTGGAATCCGGCGAACTGATCATCAAGAACTACTATCACATAGGAGTGGCAGTTGACACGCCGAACGGACTGGTCGTCCCGGTCATCCGAAACTGCGATCAGAAAAACGTACTGCAGGTGGCGGCTGAGCTGACAGAGATTGCGGGCAAGGCCCGTGATCGAAAACTGAAAGCCGAAGACATGCAGGGAGGAACGTTTACGATTACAAACCTGGGTGGCATTGGAGGTACACACTTCACACCTATCGTGAATTACCCGGAAGTCGCAATTCTTGGCATGTCACGCGGTCAGAAACAATTATTCCTCGAAGATGGACAGGTCACGGAACGCCTGATGCTGCCATTGTCATTGTCTTACGACCATCGTGCGATCAATGGGGCAGATGCCGCCCGATTTATTGTCAAACTCTCCAGTAGCCTCAGTAACTTCTTTGAACTGTTCTGATTTCGTAAAACTGAAGCGAAGACCCACACTCTATGCAGCCGTATCGAGGGGTTGATCAGCAGATCAGCCCCCGAAGCAGCGGCCGTGGGTCTCCTGAGCACACGTCGGAGACTTTCGAATGGCGATGTGGGGTATGGTTTCCCAATGCTCCAGCTCGAACACTGAAGGTCGCATATCACCTGTCTTCACTGCCTTCATCACTCTGCAGAAATTCTGAATCCATGGCAGATCAACACGCTCAACTTGTTGTCCTTGGCGGAGGCCCTGGTGGCTACCCTGCGGCATTTGCCGCTGCCGATCACGGAATGAAGGTAGTCCTGATTGACGAAGGCAGTAAACCAGGAGGCGTATGCCTGAATAGAGGCTGCATTCCGTCAAAGGCTCTGCTGCATGTCGCGAAGCTGATCAACGAAACTCGCGAAGCCGCGGAATGTGGACTCACGTTTTCCGAACCAACGCTGGATCTGGATAAACTGCGTGCGTTCAAGGACAAAGTCATTGGCAGTCTGGCTGGCGGAGTAGAAGGGCTCTGCAAAGCCCGCGGAGTCGAACTTATCAAAGCCCGCGGGACCTTCGTCGATTCCAATACACTTGAAATCAAGCTCAACGACGGGACCTCGAAAACTCTTTCGTTTGATCACTGCATCGTCGCAACCGGTTCGACACCAGCGATGCCGCCCATTTTCAATATCGGCGACGACCGGGTTATGGATTCCACCGGTGCCCTGGAACTCAAAGACATTCCAAAACGATTGCTTGTAATTGGTGGCGGTTACATTGGCCTGGAAATGGGGTCTGTTTACGCGGCCATCGGTTCTGACGTAACTGTCGTGGAAATGACATCGGGATTACTCCCAGGTGCCGATCGTGATCTTGTTACGCCATTGCAAAAGCGGCTCAAGGAACACTTCAAAGCCATTCATCTGAATACCAAAGTGGCCAAAGTCGAAGCAACACCGGAGGGAATCGTTGCTTCGCTCGAAGGCGAAGGTGTCGAACCTCAGCAGACATTCGACCGAGTTCTGGTAGCCGTAGGCCGCCGTCCGAATGGTCGCGGGATCGGGCTGGAAAACACCGGAGCACAACTGGATGATCGTGGATTCATCGTCATCGATCGCAATCAGCGAACCGCTGATCCTAAATTGATGGCAATTGGCGATGTTGCCGGAGAACCAATGCTGGCTCACAAGGCCACCCGCGAAGCAAAGATTGCTGTCGAAACTCTTGCAGGTGAACCTGTCGAGTTCGACAACATTGCAATTCCAGCCGTCGTATTCACGGACCCGGAACTTGCATGGTGCGGAATCACGGAAACAGAAGCCAAAGCAAAAGGCATCGAGCACACGGTTCATCGTTTCCCATGGGCTGCCTCCGGCCGTGCGCAGACTCTGGCTCGCACGGAAGGCATCACAAAGATGATCATCGAACCAAAGAAGCAGCGCATTCTGGGTGTCGGGATCGTCGGACCGGGTGCGGGAGAGATGATTGCGGAAGCAGTCATTGCAGTGGAAATGGGAGCTACCGCACGCGATCTCGCCGATTCAATTCATGCTCATCCAACGCTTTCGGAAACGCTGATGGAAACCGCGGAAAGCGTCTTCGGTCAGCCAACACACCAATATCGACCGCCCCGAAAATCGTAAGCAGCGACATGGGTGTCACGAGCCCCTGAATTCAACACCTGGCCACAACTCCTGTGTGCAGGCCGTTCTGAAACATCAGCCGTCGGGAGATCCACCGTCGTCTGTATCGATCGCGTAAATTATCTTCATCTGAATCAACCCGTCTGGCACCGAGATTCGTATGCCGGCAGAAGGTAGTGAGTTCGCTTTCGAAGAACATTTCAATCGATTCAGGATGGTAACCCATGAGACCGCAGAGTTCCGTTTGTTATCGGAATGACAATCGCGTTGTGCTGGTGAGCGGCGGCGTGGCCGGGATTGGTCGAGCGGTTTGCGAGGCTTTCATCGGCTCAGGTGCGCTCGTTGTATGCATGGACTGCGACACCGAGAGCGCGGCGAATCTGCCGGATGGAATTCTGTTTGTGGCGGGAGACACATCCAGTGACGAGGACTGCCGGAATGCCGTCGAGTTCACCGTCGAATCGTTTGGTGGTCTGGACATTCTTGTCAACAACGCGGCAATTCAGCCGAAGCAATCCTATGCGCCGCTGCATGAGCTTTCGCCTGAACTCTGGCAGAGAATGGTAGATATCAATCTATCGGGATACACCTGGCTGGCACGCCATGCCATCGCTCAGATGCTGAAGCAAAACAGCGGTGTAGTCGTAAACATCGCAAGCGGTCAGGGACACCGAACGGCTCGACAGGTTCCTGCATACGGCCCACTCAAGGCCGCCAACCTGATGCAAACGCGTCAATGGGGAGTCGAATACGCTCGCCATGGAATTCGAGTTGTCAGTGTCTCCCCCGGTTGCATTGATACGCCGATGGTGCGGGCGACCCTCGAAGAGCAGGGCGGTCAACAGGACGTTGCGAATCGCCACCCATTGGGTCGCATCGGGCAGCCGGGCGAAGTGGCCGCCGCTGTTCTCTGGCTTTCCAGCAGCGACGCCTCGTTTGTCACGGCGACCGATCTGGAAGTTGATGGTGGCCTGGGTGCATTCGCATCGTTCGCCGACCCCTACCCACCGTCAACAATGCCGAACGTCTGACGCCAGACCATTGACGTGACTTCTGAAGCGGCGATCAGTGGCTCTCACGTTCCCGCAATGCCTGGCAGCTGCGCTGTGTGGCATTCCAAAGTCGACATCCAAGGGGACAATGCGCGTCCATTCGCGGCAATGCTGTGGAATATTGTCTTTGCTGTTTGCGACTGGACACTTCACAGGTGGACCGTTGGCTGCCACACTGCGGATCCTGCGAAGTCACTAATCCCACCTGCACCATACCGTGTTGAATCCCTGAAAAGGCACGGCATCGAATTGATGAGGCCCTGGCATGATCAACCTTAAATGGAATTTCCTCTGCCGCCAGGTTCGGCTTGCTGCGGCCGCCAGACAAATGGTCCCCGTATTCATAGCCATCACGGCAGTTCTGGGTTCTCTGCATGCTGGTGAAACGGTCCGTCTCTTTGATGGACATTCACTGAAAGGATGGGAAGGGGACCCAGCTCACTGGCGCATTCAGGACGGAGTCATTCTGGGAGAGATCCCTCCGGGCGAAACGCTTCGAAAGAATACCTGGCTGGTCTGGAAGGGGGGAGAGCTGGCAGATTTTGATCTTCGGCTGCAGGTCAAACTCACCGGGCTTCCCGGGGCGAATTCAGGAATTCAGTTCCGATGCCAGGTGGACAATTACGATCACGTCTCTGGTTATCAGGCAGACCTGGACATGGGAACAACATGGCTGGGACGGATTTACGACGAGCATGGCCGCGCGCTTCTGGTGGAACGTGGAAGTCGAGTGCACATCGAAGCAGATGGAAAGCGTCGTACCTGGATCTTTGCCCCGGCACAACAGTACACCGTTCTGTTTCGGGAGAACGACTGGAACGATTATCGCATCGTCGCCGTTGGCGAACGTGTCTCCGTTTACGTGAACGGGACACTGTTCAGTGAGCTCCTCGACCAGCAAACGAATGAACGCGATATCACAGGATCACTTGCATTTCAGTTGCACAGCGGCCCCGAAACGCGGGTTTCATTTCGAAACATCCAGCTGGAACACCTGAACGCGAATGACGGGCGACTCCCGCCTTTTAAGGTCGCCGATCAGGTGGAAGCAGATGATTCCGACGTTGGGGTTGTGCCCTCTGGAAACGATGGCAAACCGCTCAACCTGGGCTTCGAAGACGGCACGCTGAATCACTGGACTGCAACAGGGGATGCGTTTCAGAATCAACCCGTGAACGAGGATGGCATCGCTTCCCGATGGGCAGGCCAGGTCAGTAACAAGCAGGGCGAATTCTTCCTGGGTGGTTTTGAAATCATTGGTGATCGTGGACGTGGTACCTTAACTTCATCCCCGTTCAAAGTGACGCATGCTTACGGTAGCTTCCTGGTTGGCGGAGGTGAAAACACATCGACACGCGTTGATCTTGTCCACATCGAGAATGATGGAAAAGAAGAGGTGGTGTTTTCTGCTGCTGGCCAGAACCGTGAACAAATGCGTCGAGTTGCAGTTGACCTTCGCCGCCTGAAAGGAGAGCAGATTGCTGTTCGGGTTGTCGACGAAAACCCCGGCGCCTGGGGACACATCAACTTTGATGATTTCCGATTTCATGACGAACCGCCGGTCATCGCTGAGCCGACGTCCGCGTGGCGGACCATTCGCAATCCACTGCTGCATCACCTGGTCCCCAACAAGCCACAGACGGACTCGCATGAACCTGGCAGTGAAACGGCATCGCAGATGTTTGTTCCGGATGGATTTGCCGTGGATGTCGTCGCCGCGGAACCAGATCTCCACCAGCCCATGGCCTTTACCTTTGACGGTCGAGGGCGACTTTGGGTCGTGGAAGGACATTCTTATCCTCAGAAGCGGCCACCGGGAGAAGGGCTCGACCGCATCGTCATCTTTGCCGACAACGACCACGATGGCCATTTTGAAGAACGTAAAGTCTTCATCGAAGGACTGAACCTGGTGAGCGGCATGGAGGTG
>JAGQQE010000024.1 GCA_020426345.1 Planctomycetaceae bacterium | reverse complement strand
TGCAGGAAATCAGATCATCCACCAGGCGGCCTTCAGCGTGCCACCGGGAACTGCTTTAACTGAAATCAAAAGGATCGGTGAATCCGATCACGAACCCAATTGCCTCGTCGAAGGGGTACGGCGAGTCGTTGATCAGGAAGTGGAACTTCACTTTCACCGGATCATCCGTACAGTATAGCGTCGGATTGGAATTTCTGACGTAGGCAGCGATATTTGCGGAACTCTCGCCGACTCTCCCGCGTCTCAACAGCAACGCCGCGCGTGCCCGTTCTGCGTGCGCGGTCTTTTCAGCAGACAATGATGATCGGACATTTTCCGTAACATTCCGCCATCAATAGAGTTAAGCCCACCCAGCCTCCCCCGCCATGACAACCTCACGCGATTTTTCTCCAGATTCTGCAGATCCACTTGCGAATGCCATGCAAAACGCATCGGCGCGATTGGATGGAGAATTCTCCCCGGATGTTGCCCATTTAGAATTGTCATCGCCTCAGGAACGGCAAGTCAAACAGTTCGAACAGTCCGCTAAACAACTCGGCGAACTGCTTCGCAGTCTGCCAGTTCAGCCGGGTGGCAGACAATTCACCGAGTCAGTGATGGCGGGCATCGTTCCGCTGACGAACGCGTCAATCGGGGCTTCTCAATCAGCGACCGCAGAGAAAACGCAGGTTTCCGGGTTCCGAAGAATGACAGCTGCCCTGATTGTCGCTTGTGCGGCCATTGCTCTGATGGTGATGCCCGGGCCACGCATACCGCTGGACCAGGAAGTTGAAGTCGCGTCGCCGGAGCAGTTCTCCCGGGAATTTGGTGCGACAGACATGGACGAAGTCGCGATGGCAGATGCCGCTGAAAGCGATCGGACTTCTGTTCGGAAATCAGCGAGTGAAGAAACCAGAACTCAGATACTCGCCGAAGGCAGCGACTGGCAGGTTCTGGTGATTCGCCTGAATCAGAAGGACCGACGCGAAGTAATGACATTGCTGTCCAGGGTCGCCAGCACAGCGGCCGTTAAACTGGAAGCTCTGGAGACTGAATCCGTTGAGAACGAAAGTCGATTCGGTGTCATCTTAACATCGGCGCCCGCTGCAAGAGACAGCTTCCTGCAGAGCGTAACTGACTCACCAATGGTGCTCTCCAGCGAATGGAATCCATCCGAAGTTGCCCATCGTGACCGGCAACAGGTTGTTGCATCGATTCGAGCATCAATGCTGAGTCCCACGGCGTCAGAGTTACACTTTGGTCAGGTTCTGGTTGCTGTCCCCCGGAGCGGTCAGGACGTGCCGGGATCACAGGGCGAACCCATGGTGGCATCAGGCATCACACGTGCTCAGACCGATGTCACTGCACCTTCAAAGTCCATGGCCACAGACTCATCCGACAAGTCAGAGGTTCGTCGCCTGAGAAACGGCGCTGAAATCAGAAAGCCCGAAGCTGCGGCTGGCATTGCATCAGACGGCGTTTCGACCCTGGCAAAAGGAGATCAATCCGAGATCGATCGTCGTGTCGTTGCGGAGGGAGACCACAGTCTGGATTCACGAGTCAATCCTGCACCATCAGTTGACATCGACGGTCAATCGCCAGACGCTGTTTCCACCGCCCATCGACCGCTGCTGGTCGTCTTCGAATTCCCGGGAACAGATGACGAGTCTTTGTAAAGAACTCGCCGTTAACCGGAAACGCGTTGTACCCGCCAGACCACCAGGACAAACGAGCGACTCGGTGTCCCCCGCGTGCGCAATCGCTGCGTCTCCTCTGTCCTCGGCTGTTCGACGGGGCCCGGCTGATCAGACAATCACATCGTGAATGACGTTCCCGGCCAGACCGGTCAGACGGTAGTCCCGACCGCTGAAGTGGTAGGTCAGCTTCGTGTGATCAAAGCCGAGAAGGTGCATGATGGTCGCATGAAAATCGTGGATATGGGCCGGGTTCTCGATGATTTTCTCGCCCATGTCGTCTGTTGCACCATACACGTGGCCGCCCCTGCTGCCACCGCCAGCCAACCAGCAGGTGAATGCATCCTTGTAGTGATCTCGCCCATCCATCGCTGTCTTTTTTGCCGATGGAGTTCGGCCAAATTCGGTACACCAGACGACGAGTGTTTCCTCGAGTTGACCGCGTTGCTTCAGATCCTTCAGGAGACCAGCAATGGCCTGATCGGTATTCCCGGCCAGCCTGCTGTAGCCTTTCATGTTGCTGTGTGCATCCCAATTGCCTTTGTCAACAACTTCAACAAATCGCACGCCACGTTCACTCATTCGTCGCGCCGCCAGACACTGCCACCCGAAACTCTTTGTGTCGTCGCGTTTGATGCCGTAAAGCGCCAGAGTCTCGTCAGATTCCTCTGACATATCGAACACCTCAGGGGCCTTTTGCTGCAGACCAACCGCTGCATCAAATGAGTACATGCGAGCCCCAAGCGTCGAATCATCTGAACGCGAGGCGAAGTGTCGCTGATTCAGCTTCTGAAGCATCGCAAGTTCTTTGCTTTGCATCGCGCCTGTCAGCGGGTCAGGATTCAGGTTTGAAATCGGTTCACTGCCGGGAACAATCCGCGTCCCCTGGTGATAGGCAGGCAGGAAGTTACTGTCCCACGACTGAGCTCCGGCGTATGGCAGGGCCTCGGCGAACACCACATGCGACGGCAGATTCGGATTCTCCGTCCCCAAGCCATAACTCACCCATGCTCCGATGCCGGGCAGAGCTTCGGCCATTGTGCCGCTGTGCATACTCAGCGTGGCTTCGAAGTGATCACCCTTGTCGCCATGCATCGACCGAATCAAACAAATATCATCCATGCAGCTGCCGATGTGAGGAAACAGATCGCTGACAAGTGTCCCGTTCGAACCGCAGCGATGATGTCCCCAGTGACTGCCTGTGTAGACTCGTCCGCGTCCGGCATCTCTGCCATGGTGAGATCGCAGGTCCGGCTTCGGATCAAATCCATCCACATGCGATGCGCCACCAGGCATGAACAGCAAAATGACGCGTTTCGCCCTGGGTTCGAAATGAGGCTGCAGCGGTGACAGTGGGTTGGCACTGTCAGCCATGGCGAGCTTCGATAGCAGACCAGATGCGATTCCCGATGCACCAAACGCTGCGCTCCGGGAGATAAAACGACGTCTGGATGCTGGCTGTGAAAACAGATTTGGAAACATCAGTCATTCACCTTTTGAAAAGTGCCTCGCAATTCGAAGCTGGTCAATCTCTGTTCTGGTATGGAAGGCGCACAGATCAGTCCACGTAGATAAACTCGCTGCTGCTGAGCAAGACGCGTGCAAGACTGTTCCACGCTAATTCTTCGGCCTCATCAACGGATTTACCACAGGCATTCATTTCGGCCTGGTATTCACCAACGAAGGCCAGCGAATCAGCCAGCTCGTCGTCCTCTGGAGGCCGCCCCAAAGCAGCTTCGTATGCGTGTTGAATCCGGGCTTCAGGATCACTGCTGAATTCCCGAAGTCGTGTTGCAAACGCGGTTGCCATTTCCTTCAGGAAGGGGCTGTTCATCATGAACAAAGCCTGAAGGGCAACAGTGCTTTCTCGACGATTGTCGGTGGTCTTGTTGGGATCTGCCCCGTCAAACAGGGCCAGAAACGGATGTTTCTGCAGTCGGGTGATCATCAGATACACAGACCGGTGCTTGTGATCAAACACGGCATAGAACGGGCGCCCTTGTGAATATTTGAGGTCTTTGGTTGGTTTGAAGGGATGTCGGCCACCGTCGCCGGGTTCGAGTGTCAGACTAACTGACAGCAGGCTGTCACGGATTGTTTCCGCATCCATGCGGCGACGATCGAAACGCCACCAACTCGTGTTCGCTTCATCCAGTTTCAGGTTTTGCTGAACAAGTTTCGGGTCGCCACTGCTGGCCATCTGCCACGTCGCCGAAAGCATGATCCGACGATGGAGGTGTTTCAGCGACCAGCCGTGTTTCACAAAGTCAGCGGCCAGCCAGTCGAGCAGCTCCGGATGACCTGGTTTTGAGCCCTGCAGTCCAAAATTACTGCTGCTCTCGACAATTCCGCGGCCAAAGTGGTACTGCCACACTCGATTCACGATCACACGCGTGGTCAACGGGTTATTGTCTGCGGCAATCCATTCGGCAAACTGCAGACGTCCACTGCTGTCTTTCGGAATATCCGGGAACTCTTCGGTCAGCACCGACAGGAAACCGCGTTTCGCAATTTCACCCCGCTGATTGATGTCACCGCCAACCATGATTTTGACATCGCCGACCTGTTTAGGTTTGTCGCTGACAGCCCAGGCTTCCAGCGATTCATAGTCTGATGGCCACGAGTCGTTTTTCCGGAGCGATACAAAATGTGCTCGATCCTTCTGGTGCTCTGTCCCGGCATGCGGGTACTGAGTGTTCTCGAAGTAGCCGTAGATCCCGTAGTAGTCATCTGTGGTGACAGGATCGAATTTGTGATGATGGCAGCGTGCGCAACCCAGAGTCAAACCCAGAACGGACTTGCCAATGGTGTCGATGGTATCATCAACAATCAGGTTCATTTCCGCAAAGGCTGAATTTCCAAATCGTCGACTCAGGGCGATGTAGCCCGTTGCAATCACCTGTTCATTGGCACGCGGGTCGTCCGGGTGTTGCTGAGCAAGAATGTCGCCGGCAATTTGTTCCGTCAGGAACTGATTGTAGGGTAAGTCGGCATTGATGGACCGGATGACGTAATCACGGTAGTAACGAGCTTCCGGAATGGGAGTATCCGTGCCGTCGCCGCTTGTATCGGCATAGCGTGCCTGATCGAGCCAGTGTCGCCCCCAGCGTTCGCCATATGCCTGGCTCGCCAGCAATCGATCGATCACTTTTTCGAATGCGTCTTCAGATTCATCAGCGACAAAGGCTTCTACGTCTTCAATCTGTGGCGGCAATCCCGTCAAATCCAGCGTTGCTCGACGGATAAGCGTTCTGCGATCTGCCGCTGGCAGTGGTGTCACGCCCTTCGCGGCATGGCCTGCAGAAATAAATCGATCGATGTCCGACCTGCACCAGTCTGCATTGTCAACATCGGGTGGAGTGAGAGCCTGTACGGGTTGAAACGCCCAGTGATTCGCTCGGTCTTCTGCTGTTGTCCATTCTTTTTCATCCGCTGGCCAGTAGGCTCCATCATTGACCCATTGCGTCACGTCGGCAATTTCTTTTTCGGACAGCCGCTCTTCCGGTGGCATCACTAAATCGAGGTCGTCCGTCAGCAATCGCTGGACAAGCAGACTCGCCGATGCGTCTTTCGAAACAATGGCTGGCCCCGACATCCCGCCTTCAACCAGCGATGCCGCACTGTCGATGCGCAAATCGCCTTCGGGAGTCTTACCGGTATGACACTCCGCGCACTTTTGTATCAGCAACGGACGAATACGGCTCTCAAAAAACTCTGCACGTTCTTCTGCGGACGCTGGCATGCAGATCGCTGAAGCCGTAATCACTCCCAGCGCGAAGGAGGACCATAGCCTGACGAAGACATTGTGTGTGTGGCGATTCATAGCTCGATCGCTTTTCGATTTGGATGAACGCACAGACTCAGGAAATGCCAGAACGAATGTCCATGATTTCGCTGCGGCCGTGCGGGAAAGCCAGGGTGGTTTTATGGTTAATCGAACGTCTCGAAACAAAGGCAACGGTATTGGTAACCAGATTGCCATTTGGTTCCTGGTGGAGCTGTAACTTCGCATAACTCAATCAGGTCGAGGCGAAGACATCTTTGGGGGCAGGAAGGTGAGGAGGGAAAGATCAGATTCAGTGGGAATTCTAGACGCGACGGTCCGGCTTTGCCACTTCATAACAGGTCGTCACGTCGAGTTTCGGGCTTGAAGATCACCGCAAAATGCGTTCCTTTTCCCGCAATCCGCACAATGCTACCGTGCGTAGCTGCCCGTCGATGTGGACACCAGAAACGGTTGTCACATGCCAGCGGGATAAATACCACAGATTCTCATCGAGAAAGCCGTCTTCAAAATGGAAACGAACGCATTGCCAGAGTGCTGGAAGGATGCGCTGTGTGACGAATTCGCGCGCGACAGCTTTCTGAGGCTTCAACAGTTCGTCGATGCTGAACGCCGTCAGTATCAGGTATTTCCCGCGGAGAAGGATGTCTTCAACGCGCTTCAATTCACTCCGTTGTCCACGCTAAAAGTAGTCATTCTTGGCCAGGATCCTTACCACGACGATGGGCAAGCCCATGGACTGAGCTTCAGTGTCCAGCGGAATGTTCCACTGCCGCCATCATTGCGAAATATCTATCGCGAACTGCAGGATGATCTGGGGATAGAACCCGCCGGACATGGATGCCTTCAATCCTGGGCGGAGCAGGGAGTCTTGTTGCTGAACACGGTCCTGACAGTCCGTGCTCACGAAGCATTTTCCCATCGAAAGAAAGGGTGGGAACAACTCACCGACCGAATCATCCAGTGCGCGAACGAATGCCCAAACGTCGCATTTGTGCTCTGGGGGAAACCTGCGCAGCAGAAGAAGAGTCTGATTGCATCGCACCACCTGATTATCGAATCTGCACATCCATCTCCCTTGTCGGCTCGCCGGGGTTTTTTTGGCAGCAAACCGTTCTCGCAGATCAACGCATACCTCATCAAATCAGGTCTTGCGTCCATCGACTGGAATGTGCGATGAATCTCCCGCCGAAGTTGGTTCGATCCAGTTACGTTGATGCCCATCACTGACCCCATCCGTCCGTCTCCCGAAAGCAGGCTGTTGTGATTCAGACGTCCAGAAGTCAGGGATTCGTACCACCAGCAAAACCAGCCAGGCTTGGCGTCCGGTACTACGAAACGGACGACGGCATAGGATTTGGTATCCGAAACAAGGCCATCGGCACGGGTTGTTTCCTGGTGGTCTGGTTATCAGGCTGGACGGTGGGCTGCGTCGTCCTGATCGCCAATGCTGTCAAAGATCCGTCTGTGGGAAACATCGCGTTCGGAATTCCGTTCTGGGGATCATGGCTGGCCGTATCAAGCTTCCTGATCTGGCTCTGGTTCGGCCGAGAAACTTTTGTATTGAAACATGACAAAGCATTATTCGTCCGCAGCGCCATTATCCGACTTTCAGCCCGCGAGGTGCCTCGATCAGAAATCCTGCGATTTGAAGGTTGTCTGAGTAAGCACACCCAGAATGATCAGCACCTGCACGGAATTCGTATGGTGACAGCCGGAGAACCCCTTGAGTTTGGATTCCGGTTAGATCCTCAGGACCGCGTATGGATTCTTTATCGTCTGAACGACTTCCTGAATCCAGGTCAGGCGTTCGCTATGGATACCGACGCAGCCTCGGTCGCATCTGAGGAGGAGGTGGTTCGTGTTGCGTTGAGCAGTACCGACGACACGTCGTCATTCGCGATGGTGGAGACGCTGATCGAGGTACCTGAGGAGCTCCCGGCAGTGTCAGACAATCAGTGGGAGATGGAGGAACGGGTTACCGAACTTCGCTTTGGACGAAGAGGTCAGTTCAGAGCAGCTCCCTTTTTCCTTTTGCTTTTCCTGAATTCCTTCTGGAATGGAATTGTTTCCGTATTCGTCCTGACACTTTGGGGCGCTCTTCCCAACGGCCCAGCCAGATTCACCGGAGAATGGTGGTTTCTGTTCTTTTTCCTCATTCCCTTCGAACTGATTGGTCTGGCAATGTTCAGTGGATTGTTACTCACAGTGCTGGCCCCTTTCCGTACCGAGTTCTGGAAATTCGACACCATCGCGATCGGACGAGTTATTAAGTGGCCTTTCTTCAATCGCAGCGAACAGTGGGAACCAAACGGCCGCTACCAGCTGCAGCTGAGAAAACAGAAGCCGTCGAATTCAGCGTCTCCGAAGAAGAATCTCGGTTCGGTACTCCCGTCAAATGGCTTTGAACTGGCTGTTGTCTCGGATGCAATGATCGAACTCTGTTCGATTTCCAATCTGACAGAAGGAGAAGCACGCTGGATTGGCCAGCAAATCCTGCGGATGCGGTTCTCGTGGCTGCGAGACTGATTACTGACGCGCCAAAGTGGCGGCTCGCGAAAGACACACGACACCAATTGAGACCGCATCACCTCTTCAGCTGTGCAACGACAGATCCCGATGGAGATGAATTGGATTCTTACTCTGCACATACCTAAACTGCTGGAAGTCCGCTGGAGGCCACCGATTGCCGTCTGGTTGACCACCACCATCGAATTCTCATTCAACATGTTCAGGACGTAAATCATGGATCGCCGGGGATTTCTCAAGAAAGCCACTCAGACGACAGCAGCATCCGCATTCGCAATGTCTGTCAATCACGGCGTGTGGGCAGCGGCACCACAGAAGCAACTGCGTGTCGGTTTGATCGGTTGTGGTTGGTATGGCAAGGTCGACCTCCTTCGGCTCCTTCAGGTTTCGTCGGCTGAAGTCGTGGGCCTGTGCGACGTGGATCAACGCATGCTGAACGAAGCTGCAGACATCGTTGCCGGGCGACAGAAATCCGGTCGAACACCACGCACGTGGAGCGACTATCGCCAGATGCTTGCGAAGGAGCAGTTCGACATCGTTCTTGTCGACACACCCGACCACTGGCATGCCTTGCCGATGATTGATGCTGTCAATCGTGGCATCGATGTCTGGGTGCAAAAGCCAACGGCTGTCGATGTCGTGGAAAGTCATGCGATGCTGACAGCGGCTCGAAAAAACAATCGAGTCGTGCAGGTCGGTATGCAACGCCGCAGCACGCCGCATTTGATCGAAGCACGCGATCGAGTCGTGAATGAAGGGCTGCTGGGAGATATCGGCATGGTCGAAGTGTACTGCTACTACCATATGCGATCACAAAGCAACCCGCAGCCGACCACTCCGCCCGAAGGATTCGATTACGAGATGTGGACGGGACCAGCTCCCATGCGTCCCTATACCGAGCTGATTCATCCACGTTCGTGGCGAGCGTTCATGGAGTACAGCAATGGCATTCTTGGTGATATGTGCGTGCATATGTACGACATGGTGCGATGGATGCTCAAACTGGGCTGGCCGAGCCATGTGACTTCGTCTGGTGGAATCCTTGTGCAGACGAACGCTCTGGCAAATACGCCGGATACTCAAACTGCGATCTTCCAGCACCCGGACTTTCCTGTCGTCTGGCAACATCGCTCATGGGGTGCTGCTCCTGACCCCGAATACCCATGGGGCGCCACCATTTATGGTGACAAAGGCACATTAAAACTCAGCGTCAACAAGTATGAATTCACCCCGCGAGGCAATGGACAGAAACTGACGGGCGAGGCCTTGTTTGAATACGAAAAGTACCCGGAAGACAGGACCGAAAAAGACCTGGAACGACATGTGGCATCTGCCGTGCGCGGGCATATGCAGGATTTTCTGCACTGCATCGAATCACGTGAAAAACCAGTCTCGGATATTGAGCAGGGACACATTTCCACGTCGTCATGCATCCTGGCAAATATGGCCATGAAGCTGCAGCGAACACTCGCATGGGACCCTGTTTCCCACCAGGTCATTAATGACGAAGAAGCGAACCAGTTATTGCGAAGGAAATACAGATCCCCATGGATTCACCCTGAGCCTGTTTAACAAAGCGAGACTGGTTCTCCCGATGCAAAACAGTTTCGAAACCCTTTCCTTCGATCTTTCTTCGTCGAATGCGAAACACCGTGGGCCCAAATCGGCACTGGCTCGAACGGGCCCGAGGCAGACCGGAAATCACTGACAAACAACGGATCATCACTGAAATCACATTCACTGCTGCAACAGACTGACTCTGTTTACCAGTGACGAATTTTTGAATCTGTAAAGGCTAACCTGTGAAATCGTTTTTCACTCATCTCCGGCGTTCCCGTACTGGCGGCCGTCATCTGACCGCAGCGATGCGCCTGCTCTTCACACTCCTAATGACCGTTCTGAACTGCATGCCTGATTCAGCCCTCGCAGGGGAGAATGATGAACCAAATGAACTGGCCCAGTTCTACGGCTTCAGCGGGATCGAATTGTTTAAGCTTGAGCAACGAGTCTTCAATCTGCAGGCGGGTGACTTTTCGAATGACGGACTGACTGACGTCATGCTGGTCGACAACCGTTCCAGCACCATTCAGCTCCTGATTCAGAAAAAGGATAAAGCAGCCATCAAGCCCGTCGCAGGAGCTCGCATTAACGACCTCGCATCAGACTGGCGTTTCGACATGCAGCAAATCTCTGTCGACAAACAGATTGCAGGCATTACAACAGGGGATTTCAATTCAGATGGACGAATGGATGTCGCCTACGTCGGAGTGCCGGATCAGCTGATCGTTCGATTTCAACCCGAAAAAGCGGGTAGCGAATGGAGCGATCGATGGTCGGTACGACTTCCCGGTCTGAAGCCGGCATCGTGGATGATTGCATCCGGAGATCTGAACGGCGACAAGCGGGCGGATATTGTCGTGCTTGGGGAGCATGTCACCTACGTGATCACCCAGTCCGAAGATGGATTCATTGCACCTGAATCTCTGATCAACACTTCGTCACAGCTTTCGATGATTCAGGCATCTGACATCAACGGCGATGGTCGAGCCGATCTTTGCTACATGGCAAATGAAGGCAGCACACGCGGATTGTGTGCGAGGCTGCAGACATCAGACGGCCGACTCGGTCCGGAAATCTGCTTCGACCTGCAGCAGCCTCGCAGCGTCACACTGCAGAATGTTGACAAGAAACCTGGCCAGGAAATCATCACCGTCGAATCACGCACCGGCCGAGTGGTGGTTTCCGGGTTGGAACCTGCCGGTCTGGAACCAGGCGCTTTGCCGGAACGACTGGTCCAATACGGGATCGGTGCAGGCAATGTTCGTTCACGCAGCTATGGAGTTGCAGACGTTGACAACGATGGTCTGACAGATGTAGTCGTCACTGACCCCGATCAGGCGCAAATACTGTTATTTCGACAAAACGGCATCGATGGTCTGGGGGTCGCAGAAGTCTTTCCAAGCCTTCTGGGCGCGAAAGATCTGTGCATGGCCGACGTGAATGGTGACGGAAAAACTGAGGCCATTCTGTTAAGCGAAAAAGAGGGCGTCGTTGCAATCAGCCATTTTCAGGATGGCCGACTTTCTTTCCCGGAAGCCATTCTGAAAAAACCTGACGGTTTTGATCTGGTTGCAATCGAACCTCTCCCGGGACCTGCCGGAACTCAGATTATTGTCGGCCTTTCAAAAGGAAGCGGAAGCAAAGCTCGCGTCACGTGGCGGCGACTTAGCCTGGATCAGAATAACACGTGGGCATTAGTCGAGGAGTCTTCACCCATTGAAGTCACTGCAGCCACGGGTTCTCGTGGACTTGATCTGATCACCATGGACGTCAACAGGGATGGACGCCTTGATATTCTGTCGGTCCCCAATGGAACCAGTGAAGCCGGCGTTCAGGTTCTTCAGCAGGAGGCCGATGGAACATTGAAGTTACAAACTAATCGCAGTGTTCTGGATCTTGGCATTGGATCGGCCAGTGGTTTGTTCGTGACGGGCAACGATTTGCTGGCGGCTCGGGAAACCTTCGCGAGAGAATTGCAATTCAACGAAAACGGCTGGCAAGTCAAAGACCAGTTCAATGCTGGTGAATCGTCGGCACGCCTTGAAGGCGTTGCAGCTCTGAATCTGGATGGTCAGGATGGCAATGAAATCGTCCTGGTCGATACCGGGATCAGGAAACTTCGAGTCCTTCGGAAGGAAGACGGCCTATACCGCCCGTGGAAGGAAGTAGAACTGGGAAGTATCAGCTTCGCAGGAACCATCGTCGCCGACCTCAACGGCGATCAGCAACCCGATCTGCTGGTAGCCGGAACACAACATTTTTCGGTGCTGTACAGCGGTCGCCGCGATCCTGTGATGAAGGAGCTTGCTTCGTATAAGACAGAAAGGGAAGAAGCCTATCCCGCAGATGTGATCGCTGGAGATATCAATTCTGACGGGGTCACAGACCTGACGGTGATTGACACAAGTATCGACGGCGTCGAAATCCTTCGATTCAATTCCGATCGCATCGATGCTGTGACGCACTTTCGGGTATTCGAAGAAAAACGGCTTGTGTCGGAATCTAATAGTCGAGGGACAGAACCACGTGAAGGGATGGTCGTCGATGTCACAGGTGACGGCCGGGCCGACCTGCTGCTGCTATGTCACGATCGTCTGATACTATACCCTCAGGACACTGGCGAAACCGCTGAGACTTCGGAATCTGAACAGGCCAGCAATTAATTGACAGCACTCAAACCTGAACAGCCCTTCAAAAACGGGAGACGATGGATGACCAAGAAACCGGTCGGATCACGTTCGAAGAACCTTCACACGGATCGTCGACTCTTCCTGGGTACCGCAGCCCGTGCGATCGCAGCCGGATCGCTGCCACTGTGCAGTCTGCATTGGCCCTCGTCCTTCGCTGAACAGACTATAAAGCCCGGCGAGCTTTCGCTGGCAACATTTCGATTTGACGTCACGCCACCCATGGGCCATTCGCTTTGCGGCGGCTGGATCAAACCTGTGGAGGCAGTGGATGATTCGCTGGAAGCGATTGGTATCGTCATCCTTGGTGCGGGTGCTCCGATTGTCGTGTGCGTCGTCGACTGGACCGGGCTGCTGAACATGGCCCACGTCCAGTGGAGGCAGGCACTGGCTGACGCCGCCAGCACAACGATCGACCGAGTCACGGTTCACTGTGTCCATCAGCACAACGCCCCGTTTGCATGTCTGACCGCAGAAGATATTGTTCTTCAGCAGGGCGACTTGCCACACATTATCGAAATGGATTTCTTCCGCCGTTGCCTCGATGCAGGACGGAAAGCAGTGGCGGATGCCATCCCCCGCGCGCAGTCACTGACCCATGTAGCCCACGGGCAGGCAAAGGTCGAAAAAGTTGCTGGCAACCGCCGCATCCTGGGACCGGATGGAAAGGTTGCTTCGCAGCGAGGCAGTAGTTCGCGCAACCCCGAACACCAGGCACTGCCGGAAGGCCTGATTGATCCCTATCTGAAAACGATCGCCTTCTACAATGGCAACAGGAAGATCGCCGCCTGCCACTACTATGCCTGCCACCCGATGAGCTACTACGGGGATGGCCGTGTAAGCTCAGACTTCTGCGGCCTGGCGCGGAAGGCGCGACAGGAACAGGAGCCGAATTGCACGCACCTCTACTTCAATGGCTGCGGCGGCAATATTGGTGCGGGAAAATACAACGACGGCAGCCATGAAATGCGCCCTGTACTCACACAGCGAATTCTGGAAGGGATTGTGCAGTCGGAATCTGCCCTGGATCCACAACCCGTGACATCCATCCGATGGGAAACAAACGATATTCAGCCTCCAACGGATTCCCGCTGGGATGAAGCCAGTCTGATGAGGCAAATCAATGACAAAGCCCAGTCGGTAGTGAATCGAAATCGTCCCAGCTACACCGTGGCGTGGATCCGGCGAGCAGCCATGCAGATTCCCATTACTCTCAGTGGACTTCATCTGAACGATGTGTCCATGCTGCACCTGCCGTCTGAGAGCTTTGTCGAATACCAGCTGCGAGCGCAGTCATTCGCCGCTGATCGTTTTGTTGCCTGTGCGGCGTATGGCGACGGTGGTCCGTGGTACATCCCCACGGCCGAAGCCTATCCGCAGGGCGGCTACGCCGTCAGTGTTGCCTGGTGCGGGCCGCAACTGGATCAACTTCTGACCGATGGAATCCGGAATCTGTTGGGCTGATTTGGGTTGGCCACTCTATCTGACCTCAGGCCGCCTGACCTCAGGCCGCGCGAGCTTTGCGTCGTGTATTCGGCTCTGTTTTCCATCGGCGATGGACCCAGAAGTACTGTTCCGGTGCACGTCGAATCAGGTTCTCAAGTGATGTGGTGAATCGCTGGGTCAATTCTGTCAGTCCATTGACACCCTGATAATCAGCAGGGTCAATCACGTCTTCGGTTGTCAGGTTAAAACGGTTCCATCGCGCACCGGCCTGTTCAGCATCGGGCAACCTCCACGCCCCCCCCACAACAATCAACGCATTGTACTGAAGTGCAAGCAGACCAATGGATTTGAAAGTTGAAGCCGGCTTACCGAAGAAATCAACGAACAATCCACTGCGGCCCGCATCCTGATCACACAACAGCGATGCCATTCCTCCCCGTTCCATGATTCGCATAAGTTCACTGCTGGCTCCATCCTTGTCGATCAGGCGGTTTCCGGTCGATTCGCGAAACTGCCGGAACCATTGATGAAGCCATGGATTATCCAGCGCTCTCGCTACGACACTCATGGGAAATCCAAAGTGCCCGAACGTGTTTACGCTGACTTCCCAGTTTCCAAAGTGGCCGCCAAGAAACAGCACCGGGCGTCCCGAACACATCGCTTTCACGCAATCATCCCTGCCAGTGAAATCCAGAATGTCGAGGCAATTATAGAGTCTCAACCGCCGAGGCAGATGAACGATTTCAACGATCATTCGAAACAGGTGACGCCACATCCCGTGGATGGTTTCATCAATCTGCCAGTCGTTGAGCGAATTGCCGAACGCTCGCTGCAAGTTCTCTCTGGCAACCTGATATCGCGTCATCCGCCGGGGAATCAGGTGAAATAATATCCAGGCAACTCCGTCGGCCATTTGATTTGCGGTGCGAACCGGAAGACATCGCATCACAAACAGGAATATCTGAAAGACTCCGTATTCTATGCGATAGCGAATTCTGCGTCGGTCCATCCGCGTCATTCTTTCATGTCAGGCAAGCGGCACCACCGTTGCCTGTGCCAGCGGTCTTACATCCGGATCCCGTTCGGTCCGGCATCTTACGCCGCCAGGCATCGGTCGTGAAATGGCGATCGACGTAATTCCCGGGCCACCCGGGTTCTATCGTCGGGATCGTTTTGAGTTCTTCTGGTGCGCGGCGAGCGATGATTGTTACAACGAAACAGAAGTCTGCCGGAGGCTTCCGGTCTGAGGCATCCCGAATTACGGAGCTTTGATTTGTTTTGCTGTTTCTGCAGCCATCGCACGCACGTCAGCCGCAAAATGACTGCGAGCCAGTTCGTCGACAAGTTTTGACAGTTCTGCCTGCTTTTCCGAGGGAATCTGGGGCCAGAGTTCCAGTATGGCACGCAGGCAATTCCGAGCAATCATTGGCTGTTCAACTTCGAATCGATTTTTCTCCATCAGTTGTTCTTCGGGCGACAACGACTGCACCGAACTCATATCAAAAGGTTCCCCGGATGATGCAAGCAGGGCCTGCAGCTGGTCGACTCCGTCGGTTAGTCCGTTACGAGCCAGTCCTATCGCCGCGTTGGCTCTCGCCTTGCTGTCAGCGTCGTCCAGCATCACTTTGAGCATGGCGATGGAGTCATCCCCACTCACACTGGCGACAGCAAAACCCGCCAGGTGCCGAATGACAGGATCCTCATCCTGAACGGCCTGCTTGAGTTGTTGCAGGACCTGTTCATCGGTAATCGTCGGCTGACTGAGCGGTAGCCCCCGCTCCGCAGCCGTCACAGGCGAGTCTTCAGAAGCAGGGTTAAATTCAGTGGCCTTTTCGAAATGTCGCCCAGCGATCATCGAGACGGCCATCAGCGCACTTTTTCGAACGTCAATGTCCTGATCCTTTGACATCGCGATGGCGAGCACCGGCAACACTTTGTCATCCGCATCCAGGGAACCAAGTGTTCTGGCCAGAAACTCCTGATGACGAATATCCTCGTCATCCGTGGCGTTGCCGGAAAGTGACTGCTTCAGCAGTTCAGTCAAACCTTCGATCACGATCGGTTGTTCACTGAGCGGAAGTTCTCCTTCGACTGGTGCGCGATCAGAGTTTCGCAGCAGTTGGGCCAGGCCAAGTGCTGACCGCCAGCGTCGATGTTCGTTACTGCTGCCGAGGTCTGCCACCATTTGCCGCCAGTCCGTCTCTGAATCGGCCAGTTTGCCAAACAATGCCCAAACGGCGACCACGGCGGCAACAATCAGTGCAGGAATCAAAAACAGTTGAATGATGTAACCAGCGGATGGCGGGGTAACCGGTGGTAATTCTTCCGCGCGCCCCTGCAGCGGCGCGCGACTGGTCAGATTCTCTGACGGCGGAGTCGATGATGGTGGTTGAGTTTCGCTGGACATGCTCAGATTTTTCTTTGACTGCAAACCGTTCAGGCATTGATGTCATTGCGGGGAAAACAGGGACGACTAATCGTCCAGCCCCCAAACTCCGTCCCACCGCACAAAGCCTTCAATAGCTTCGTATTCGGCCAGCCCCAGCTTATCGTAACGTTCTGCTGTGCCGGCATTTCGAGCTTCTGCTCGCTGCCAGAATTCCCGCATATCGGGGCCCGGGAACAAAGCCCGGTCTTTCTGTGACTGGTGTTTAAAGATAGCTTCGCGTTTTCGTTTCACTTCCTGCGGGCTCAGCGGTACTGCCATTTCAACCTGATGCACTGGCCATTCCTGCCACGCTCCGCGGTACAACCAGACTTCAGAGGTCTTGTACCACTCATCATGGCGGCACACATCACATGCTTCGATGATTGCTTTCAGGCATGTCCGGTGAGTCCCATGGGGATCCGATAAGTCACCAGCTGCGTAAATCTGATGCGGCTGAATCTCTCGCATCAGGTCGACAAGAATCTGAATATCGTTCTCATCCAGCGGCTTCTTCTTCACTCGACCCGTTTCGTAAAACGGCATATCCAGGAAATGGCAGCGTTCGTTGGGAACTCCACAGCAACGCGCTCCGGCACGTGCCTCTCCGCGACGAATTAACCCCTTAATCTTCTGGACTTCAGGGCTGTCGACCTGTCCCGGCACTTTGGACTGCAGCGACCGGTCAACACATTCGGTGAGCGATGTGATCTGATCAGAGGCCAGATTGAATTGGTGGCAATATTCAGCAGCGAACTCAGCAAACCGACGGGCCTCGTCATCAAACACAGCAATGTTGCCCGATGTCTGGTAGGCAATATGCACTTCGTGCCCCTGATCAGCCAACCGAATCAGCGTGCCTCCCATTGAAATAACATCGTCATCCGGATGCGGAGAAAACACGATGACTCGCTTTGGGAAGATGTGGTCGAAGGGACGCGGCCGATCACCAGGTTTCTTGCGGTGTTCAGGCTTGCCGGCGGGCCATCCCACAATGGTGGACTGGAGATAGCGGAAGACCTGCAAATTGATTTCGTAGGCGGACCCATAGGCCGCCAGCAATGGCTGCAGTCCTTCTTCGTTGTAATCCGAATCAGTGAGTTTCAGGATGGCTTTGCCCATTTTCTCAGAAAGCCAGATCACGGCCCGACGAATGGTCGTCGGATCCCATTCGACTGATTCGAGCAGCCATGGTGATTTCAGCCGGGTCAGCCCTGCCGCCGCCGCATTGTCCAGCATCACTGAAACATCAGGGTGTCGCTGCAAGTAAGTCGCTGGTACGGACGGTGACATGTCGCCTTCGACGGTTCTGGCAACGATTTTTGATTTGCCTTCACCAAACGCCAGGATGACGATTCGGCGAGCGGCCAGAATTGTGCCAACGCCCATAGTGATCGCTCGACGAGGAACGTTTTCGGCGCCGAAGAAATCGCTGGCAGCATCAATTCGAGTGACGGAATCCAGGGTGATCATACGGGTGCGAGTTGATTCGTCAGAACCCGGCTCATTGAATCCAATATGCCCGGTTCGGCCAATCCCAAGGATCTGCAGATCAATGCCACCTGCTTCTTCGATCTTACGTTCGTATTCTTCGCAAAATCCGGCAACGTCTTCGACGTTCAATGTCCCGTCCGGCACGTGAAAACTACCCGCAGGAATATCAATGTGATCAAACAGATGCTCGCGCATGAATCGCACATAGCTCTGCAGATCTTCCGGTTGCATCGGGTAATATTCATCGAGATTGAACGTAATGACGTTCGCAAACGACAAGCCTTCCTCCTTGTGCAATCGAACCAGTTCGGCATAGATACCGGTTGGGGTCGAACCTGTCGCCAAACCGAGCACACAGTTTCGACCTTCCGCCGCTCGACTCCGAATCATCGAAGCAATCTCGGCCGCAACAGTTCGGGCGGCTTCGCGAGCATTCGAAAAGACTGTGCAGGGAAGTTTTTCCAGTGTCCTGAGGTCGCGGGGCTGATTCATAGAATTCGCAGTTCTGACGTAAGTGGACGTGAGAAAACCGAGCAAACTGAGCCTCAACGGATGAATCGGGCCCTGCCCTGCGCCGGGTGCCCCAGCGTGTGAACAATGAAGACGGTCAATCCATCCCCGATTGGCCGCTTGCCGCACCGAAAAAGCTCATGATTCCAGAGTCTAGCGGTCCGCCCCGACAATTCATCAAAGGACGTTTTTTTTCCAGAGGAATGCCACAATCCGGATCATTATCTCACGAAAAGTCCCACAGAAAACCCGGCTGTAAAGCAATTCAGGCCAGCCGGGATTGGCGGCTGGCCTGAATCTGGATTTGACCGGGAAACCGGGAAGATGGCATCAAAGAGCCGAAACCGAACGATTCATTCGTTCAGTCCTGTTCGATTACCAATCGAGCTGGGGGCACCTGCCCAGCGAGGACTGCGAACGCTCCCTGAAGACGGGAAACAAGTTCTTCATTCGACGAGCCGGAAGGGATATGAACGTACTCTCCGCCACTCATCTGAGCGATCGCGTTCATCAGCGTCGTATCTGCCCCGTCACCCATCGAGATTGTATGGATGGTATAGCCGGCATCGTACGCTTCTTTGGCACGCACAAACGTGTGCAGCGCAGCACGCCAGTTTCCATCCCCATTTCCGCCGCTGCTGTAGCTGCTGTCAATCACGAGATCAGCCGTACCATCGTCATTGAAGTCGGTAATCTCATTCCAGTTCCATCCTGAAGGAAGCGAACTGGAACTCCAGCCACCTGGATATTGATTCGATTGTCCATCTGTCATCAGCAGAATAGCCTTCTGAGCCCCATAACGTCCCTGATTGCTGAGCAGTGACTTGGCTTCTTCAATCCCATACCCGATGCCGGTTGACGAGTTGTAATGCCCTGGTTGTTTGTGCCGCTGAATCGTGTCGATATCCATGACATTCTCGGTGAGGTAGTTTCCAGCCAGATCCACCGTTACATCGGCACCCTCTTCGTTCAGACCGGTTTCAATGCGGGCTGTGGTTGCGTAGGTCACAAGGCCAAGGTGGTCGCCAAAACCCAGACTGTCAAGAAAAGTGGCAAGGTTGGTCATCCCCTGTTTCATGCCGTGAAACGGATAAATGGGGGCTCGCCAAAGATCCTCTGACTGGCTGTTGGATTTCCTGCTGTCGACCAAATAGTGGGCCAAAGTCCGGAACCCATATTTCTTTCGGTACCCCTGGTTGTAGAGGTCACTGTCAGACATTACGTAGTTGGCATAGGCTTTCCACGCAGCAACACTGTCACTAATCGATGGTTTACCCTGCAGGCTTCCGTAGTAGTTTTTTCCCTCCTGCGGGAACGGGATGCAGGATTCAGGAGTGCTTTCGTAGTAGCCGGGATATTGGGAATCGCTGATCGTCTGCCATGATCCACCATAGCCAGAGCGTCGTTTTAGTGTGCCGCTGTTGTATTTTCTGTACTGGTAGCCGCCTTCAGTCACGTAATGGTAGCCGCCGCTTGAACTCGAATAGCTCCAGGAGTCCCAGTAGTTATCACCGGGATCATAAATCCCGAGGTCTTCAATCACAGTGGACGTTGAACTCGTGCTGAGATAAGTGCCTTCGTATGAGTTCAGTAAACCATACCCACCAGCCGGAAACTTCTTCGTGCTGTTTTCGTCGCTGTATCGAACATCCGATGCGACCAGTTCATCCCAGATTTCGTCAAGACCAGACTCAACAGAAGCCTTCGTGAGTCGATTGACCGTTGAATTCATTAACAGGCTGTCGTACGCCATCGAGCCGGAATAGTCCAGCACCGCAACAATATCACGCGATTCGATGAAAGCTGTCGCATCCGCACTGATGGCCTGCGAACGGTCGCCTGCAAATGGAGCAAACATCAATCGAAGCTTCGCATCTGGCTGCGTGAGGTCGGAATTTGTCTTTCGAACGGTCACCCTCACCATGTTATACGGTGGCGTTCCCCACGTTTCGATGAAGGACTCGCCGTCTTCCGCGAGCAATCGCGTTCCCAGTTGAACGTCTACCGAAGGATCAATGTAAAGACCGTTCAGCTGAACGATTTCGGCTGCCATGTCTCTTGCTGCCTGAGCTGCCACAGCCTGGACTTCGGCAAGGTTCGTTATGCCCTGCTCCCCCGCTGAACGGACCCCCAGAACGATTTCCTGTACTGCCCCCAGTGCGGCCGCATCTGCCGTCGCCTGCATTCGAGTCTTCGTCAGGGTAATCATCCCCAGGTCGATTGCGAAACCCACAAACGTCATCACGCCGATGATTGCAATGATAGCCAGCACGAGAAAAACGCCTCGACGCGGATGCGCCCTCAGTTTTTCAACGAGCTTTCGATATTCAGAAGTCTTCATAGCCGCCTCACAACAAGGATCCGAAGAAAGTTTTACAGGAACGCGAGGGGGGAGAAAAAAGCAGAGTTAGTTCGAAAGACCACCCGAAAGACCGGCTCGCATAACCAGGTGTGCTCCAATGCTGGAGCCCCGCAGGTAACGATTCGGGAAGACGCTGATGCTCTCATGGGGCAGGCTGAGTGAAATCTTTACATGCTGTAGTTCATTGTCCGGGTCGGCAAGATCGAACGTCTGTCCTCCGTCGGCGCCGGCATGTGTAATTGAGATCACCAGGGCGCTACCTGGCAAACCCGAAGCCGTCACATAATTCCGAAGGTCACGTTCCAGCTTGGTATTGGGGTCGTCCTGGTCACCAACCAGCTCACTCCAGTCAGTATTAACAAGCCTTCCAGCCTCTCTCACAGCAGACTGCATGATTGTCGCAGCCCGCATTGCAATTCCGATCTCGATTGCGCCAAGAGCCAGCATCAGTAAGACAGGCAGCAGAATGGCCGCCTCAACCGCCGCCACTCCTTCCCGTTCCTTCGAGCTGTGGATTCTTGTGGATCTTCGTTTCAGCACCTTGCTATTCCTTTCGCATTACCGACTGGCCGTAGAGGTTTCCTGTCGTGATCCAGACCGGACCAAGGATCCCCATTTCCGAATACGGCACCTGAACCCGAACAATAAACAAAGAACGAGACGGAAGATCGGCGACTTCAACATCAGGCAGACTGCTGTAGTTGATTGTGGACGGATTGAACGACGGGTCATCAAAAGCAGATGCATCCTTAACGCTCACCACCACGTTCTCGTGATTCGCATTAATAGCCGAACCGAGAATCTGCTTTGCTCTGCTGATCACCTGTGCGGTCGTTGCAGAATCACCAATGCCTGCTCGAGCAGCCTGCGACGCGGCAGAGTTCATCGCGTGGATCACCATGAAGCAGTGACCGAACTCAACGATGGCGAACAGGAACATGAAGAAAACGGGCAGTACAACCGATGTTTCGACAACGACGGCCCCACTGCGATTGGCTGGCTGATGATTTCTTTTTGACGCTCTCACATCCCACCCCTGAGGTCGACGAAGCCGACCAAACTCACGAAATCTGACCCATCCGCGCTGTCGGGAACGATAAAACGCTGATCAGAATAACTGCGTCAGGGGAAACGCAGATGCCGTGCAGACGAAGTTGCTGCGGCATTAACGGTCTAGCGCCTGCACGGGATGGCCAGCCGTAGGGGCGACTACCCAAACCCTAGATCATGAAATCGCTGAGGCAAGAAAACTGTTTCCAGTTTGTCAAAAATCATCTCAGGGGCAAACGACTTCAACCCAGCCAAGAAACCCGGAAGAACGCAACGCACCGGATCGTCAGCGATTTGTGTCGCGAGCGGCACGTCGGGCAGCGGCTTCTCTGGCAGCACGAACCAAACGCGCTTCAGCTTCGCGAAAAATTCCGACCATTTCCGAGACGTGCTGCCAGCGATCATCGGGACGAGCCTGCAATCCCTTCATGATGGTTTCACCAATTTGCTTATCGATCTTTGGAACCACCGAGGTGATTTCGACCGGTGGCTTGTTGATGTGCTGCAGGACCGCATCAATCGTTAATGCAGCGTCCCATGGGCACCGTCGCGCATACATTTCGAAACATGTGACGGAGTAAGCGAAGATATCAATCCGCTGATCTGTCGGCTGCCGCTTAATCAGTTCAGGCGCCATGTAGTTGGCAGTTCCCGTGCGGTTGCCAGGTTTCCGAAAATCCGGCGTATTCGGGACCGCCAGCCCAAAGTCGATCAGCTTGATGCATTTTTCCTCAGACACCATGATGTTGCGAGGACAAATGTCGCGGTGAATCCAGTTCTGAGCATGGAAGAAGTTCAGCGCTTCACCGATCTGAATCATGTAACGAAGCCGATATCGCTTCATTTCGTCATTCTGAAGGTCCACCAGAAGGCTCAGACCGACACCCTCGACGAATTCCATCACCAGAAACATTTCGTCGTCAGTCGTCCATCCGAATTCATGAGTCCGGACGATGTGTGGATGATTCAGCGTCATCGCCACTTCGCCCTCAGATGGCTTATTGAGTCCCTGAAACCGGGCCTCGAAACGGGCCGTTTTTTCTTTATCCAGTACTTTCAAAGCAACCGTACGCCCGGACTGAAGGTCAACTGCCTTCCAGACTTTCGACATACTGCCCTGACCAACCCGGCCGATGAGATTAAATCGGCGGTTGATGTCGGTGGTTTCGTGGGCCGGTTTCTTTTTTCCGAAGAGCTTTTCAAACATGCCGTTAGCCAGCGCAATAGTCGATGATGCGAGCCAGTTCCGTACGAAGTTCTGACCGGTGCACGATTCGATCGACGAATCCATGCTTCAGGAGGAATTCGCTGGTCTGGAATCCTTCCGGCAGTTCAATCTTGCAGGTCTGATAAACGACGCGGGGACCTGCGAAGCCAATTAATGCCCGGGGCTCCGCAATGGTCACATCTCCCAACGAAGCAAAACTGGCGGCGACACCGCCCATCGTGGGATTCGTCAGCACGGAAATAAAAAGCCCGCGGGCCTGTCGAAACCGCGCTAAGGCAGCCGACACCTTGGCCATCTGCATCAAAGAAACGATGCCCTCGTGCATGCGAGCACCGCCGCCGGATCCGCTGACGATCACTAATGGCAGCGAAAGTTCGGTCGCCTTTTCTACGGCTCGTGTGAGTTTTTCTCCGACGACAGAACCCATGCTTCCCATAATGAATGCGGAATCTGTCATCGCAAAAACCAGCGGGCGTCCCCGCATGTACCCGCGTCCCACAGTGCAGGCGTCCCGCATTCCGGTCTTCTTCTGTTCGTCAACGATTCGCTCCCGGTATGGTTTGCGATCGGAGAAGCCCAGCGGATCGGAGGGCATCATTTCGGACCACCACTCCTCGAAACTGTCGGGGTCCAGCAGCTGACGAATTCTGGCTTCCGTTGGAACGTAAAAGTGGTGTCCGCAATCCGGACACACATTCAGGTTTTGCTCCACCTGCTTACGAAAAAGCGTGGCATGGCACGCATCACATCGAAGCCACAGACCATCAGGAACACTGCGTTTGGGAATCGTACGACTTCCTGCTGCTGCCGTGCTGGCAGGTGATGTTGTTGCGTCGCTGTTTTCAACAGTGCTCATCGAGCATTCTCCTGATTTGAGGAAGCGACCGTGACGGAATTTTCTGCTGGTGCCACGAATTCACCCGCCAGAAAACGTTCCGCATCAAACGATTCGGCTTCAATGATCTGAAGCAACTCTTTCTGCTCTTCCCCGCAAAGGCAGGCCGAAACGCGGGGATGCCGACGTTCCAGCGTGCACCGAATGACGGTCGCCAGCGGTTCCGGAGCAACGATTGCAAATACATCGTACTTACGAATCGCTTTTGTCAAAACACGAGTTAGTCGCTGACAGGCATCCGAAAGCGTTTCTCCCTCCGGCGGACAAATCGCAACCGGGCTGTCTTTGCAGTTCTTGAACAATTTGGGGAAACGCTTGCGAATGTCGGCTTCAGGCAATCCCTGCCAAAGGCCCTGATTAACGTTACGCAGTTCATCC
Organism: Planctomycetaceae bacterium; assembly: GCA_020426345.1. Lineage (GTDB taxonomy): Bacteria > Planctomycetota > Planctomycetia > Planctomycetales > Planctomycetaceae > F1-80-MAGs062. The sequence goes on along the minus strand of JAGQQE010000024.1, from coordinate 7,468 downwards.
AGCTCGCGAACCTTTGCGGAAGCCTGCGACTCTGCCACAACATGAGCAGTGCCGCATGCCGGATCTTCCGGAGAGGTGTAAATCGCCTCCAGCCGAATTCCCCGCTCATTCAGCACCTGAACGGCCTCGCGAATCTGGTCCACGCCGCGTTGGTTCAGCGGCAGATCCAGTGTCCCCAGAAGGCGATGCTGATCGTCGTAATCAGTGCAGCCAGCTCGAATCAAAACGATAGTTGCCATATGGATCTGTTCCTTAGCAACTCGACCGCGCAGAAAGCGCGATCTGGTGTAAATCGGCGACAGCCGCCGAGTAATCGGGTTCATCAAACACCGAACTGCCTGCCACAAACACGTCCGTTCCAGCTCGGGCACAAGCCGCGATGGTGCTTTTGCCAACACCACCGTCAATAGAAATGATCAGATCCGGGCCACCTGCGGCACGAGCCTGACTCACTTTGGAAAGAACGTCAGGGATAAATTTCTGGCCGCCAAATCCGGGATGCACACTCATCACAAGGAAAAGATCGCATTCGGGCAGAAAGGGTTCAGCAGCAGAAAACGGGGTATCAGGATTGATTGCAAGCCCGGCAACCACGTTGCGACTGCGAATTTCACGCAGCAACTCCGTTGGATCGGGGACCGCCTCAAGATGAAAGGTAATGGCCTCACAGCCAGCCTTTATGTATTCGTCGAGAAACTGAGCCGGATCAGTCACCATCAGGTGCGCGTCAAAAGGGGTCGACGTCAGCGGACGCATCTTCTCGATGACCATTGGACCATACGAAAGATTCGGGACGAAATGGGCATCCATTACGTCCAGATGCATCAGGGGTGCCCCGGCCGCATCCAGCATCTCCATCTCTCGATGGAGGTTACCGAAATCACACTTCAGCATTGACGGAGCGATTACAGGACGACCGTCCCGCAGATAGCTCAGCATCGCGTCTCGATTTAGCATCAATTCCTGCCATCAACACAGGACGAAAGCGCTGGAATGAAAGGTGTTGTCCAAATCTGTGGGCACAGTCGCCAACAGATCGCGCTTTACAGAACCGAATGGAAGTGCGGCATTCTCCGAACGCACAATCACTGTGTCCAGCCAAAGCCGTTGATTCGTGACGAATGAACGCCATATGCCTGATCATGCGTTCACATCCACCGCTCGCGTGGGAATTTACGAAACGAAGATCCACCCACAAGGGATACTGCGGATCAACGGAAGAGCGGGCTGCGAGCCCGCAACGGACCGTAGAATTCGCGAAGCTCCTCCGGCGACTGGCTAAAAATCAGCTCAAGATCGAAGTCTGTTGGGTAGTCAGACCCATACGGCTGGATCGAATCCAGCAATTCGTCCCGCTGTTCGCGGAGTTTGTCGGCGTCCGCTTTATTGTCGGCCGCCTCCTTCCGGGCCATTTCTTTGCTCAGGGCATAGGCTTTCCCTGTTAAGCCAAGAACGCGGAGATGACGTTTTTCCGGGACGAGCCCTTGTTTTTGCAGGGCGTCAAATGTTTCCATCGCTTCAGAAAATGCCCCGCGAGAGACATAAAGCAGCCCAAGGCGCACCGCAGCGAATTCCGCTTCTTCGGTCTCCGGGAAGTACTCAAGGACTGCTTTCCATTTCGTTGTGTCGCGAGGATTAAGCAGTGCGACGGCGAACTGCCGAACCGCTGTCGACTCTTTCGGCACGGAGTTATCAACTTCGGGTAGCCGTGCAGGCTGCATCACCTGACTGGCGGCAACATAAGTGGCAAGCATCGCAGCAACGAGGCCGGGGATCAGTATGCCTGCTGGCGGCAGCCACGCATGAATGGTGGACCAAACGCTGTAGGCAGAGCCAAGGCGGGTGTTCACTGGAACGTTTTCCAGCGCTTTCAGCACGGCTTCAAGCTCTGCCTGCGACTGAAAACGCTGAGCCGGATCTTTGGCCATCATTCGGTGAATGGCATTGCACAGCTTTCGGGGCAGGTCGGCTCGCAGTGTTTCCAGCCGAGGCGGTTCCTCTTTCAGATGCTGCACAGCGACGCTAACGGCATTCTTTCCGGGAAAAGGCGGTCGGCCCGCAAACATGTGAAAGCACGTCACGCCGAATGAGTACTGGTCGCTCCGATGGTCAAGAGAGTCGCCTTTGATCTGCTCGGGGCTCATATAAAGCGGCGTCCCCATGGTGGTCCCTGCCTGAGTCAGGTTGACCTTCTTTTCCGGAACAGCGTTCAGCTGGGCCAGGCCAAAGTCGGTCACCTTGCAGATTCCATTCGTGGTGATCATGATATTTTCGGGCTTGATATCGCGATGGACGACACCTGCCTCTGAGGCCGCTCGAATAGCCGACGCGATTTCCTGCATCCATTTCAGCCCTTTTCCGTAGTCGGGGCTACCGTGTTTGCGGATCCACTGGCTGAGATTCCAGCCGGCAACGTACTCCTGAACGATGTAATTCAATCCATCCTGATGGCCTGTCGTGTACACCTGAACGATATGGGGATGGTTCAGAGCGGCTGCCGTTCGGGCCTCCTGTTCAAATCGCTTTCGAGTGGTGGAAGACGACGAAAGTGAGCCACTTCCGTTCAAGACATCGTCCTTCAGGATCTTGATGGCGACAGACCGCCCCAGTGAAGTCTGTTCTGCGAGATAGACATCCGCCATACCTCCCGTTCCCAAACGCCGAAGCAACAGAAATTCGCCCACACGCGAATTGCTTAAGTCCCGCGTTTTCAGGGGAGTCGTGTCGCTGTGCGACGAATCGGCTGGCTGTTCATTCATTTCAGATACACTCAGGTCGCCTCAGGAAAACAAGCGTTCCGGCACAGCAAGTTTAGCGGCCGAACAATTCCGGGCCACCTCTGACCTGCCAAAGTCCTCAAATCCTGCTACCATCAGCCCCAGCGCATGTGACGTTCATGCCCGACTGGAAACACCATTCACGGTCCACAAAGGCCGTAAATTCGTTCATTTGAAACATTCAATCAGGTTAATCTCATGAGTCATGACCCCTATTCACCCTGCCCCTGCGGCAGCGGCAAGAAGCTGAAGTTCTGCTGCGCTGACATTCTGCCAGACATGATCAAAGCGCATCGCCTGATGGACAATCAGCCGGAAGCTGCCGAAAAAATCCTGCGTGACCTGCTGGCCCGTTATCCCAGCCGCGAAGTCATTGTTGGCGAACTTTGCATGATTTTGCCCCAGCAGGGCCGTCACGAGGAAGCTCGTGAAATGGTTGCGCAATTCCTGAAGGATAACCCCGACCATCCCATGGGGCTCATCTGGATGGCCAGACTGTGCCTGCTGATGGATGGCTTCGAGGCATCGCGTCGAGTTCTGCATCGCGCGTTTCAGATTTCTTCGCGTTCATTTCCGCTGCAGATTGCGGACCTCGCAAACTCTGTGGGCATTTACCTGGTCGCATCCGGCGAGTACCTCGGGGGCCGCGAGCACCTGGGACTGGCGGTTCGCCTCGCCGGTACCGAAAATGGTCGCCGGTACCTCATGAATCTCGCAATGCTGGAAGCCGACGGAAGCATTCCCTATCTGCTGCGCACGCCTCATGCTCTGCTGCCGGTATCGGGCTCTGACGAAATCATGCAGCAGGATCTGCGTGCCAGGAAGCTCAGCATCATTGGTTGCTGGGAACCAGCATCGATTCTGTACTCGCGCATGGCCGAGGCCGCGCCGGGTGATGGAGCCATTCAGTTTAATCTGGGGCTCTGCAAAGCATGGGACGGACGCATGAAAGATGCATGTCAATCCCTGCATCAGGCCGCCACTTTGCTCTCGGATCCGACTCACGCTATTCAGGCTGAATGGCTCGCTCAAATCATCGATCAGGAAAACCCTGACTGCCAGATTCCTTCGAAGACACACTATCTGAGCATTCAAAGCACCTCGATGGTAGTAAGTCTTCTTGAACAATCCGTCCAGACACACCGGGATAAATCAGAGCGGGAAGAGGACGAAGAGAAATCTTACTCAGATTTCCTCACCCGAACCGCATCGTTTGAGATCTTCGACCGACCTGCCCCCGATACCGATGTTGCTGCATGGACGGACCTTCCCGTCATTCTTGCCGACGTTGACGTACTGGATCTGGTGAGCGAACAAGCGGGTGCAGAAAGTGGAATTCCACACTCGCAACTTGCTGTGACAGTTTCTGACGACAACGCGGAAAGAGCACTCGATTTGCTGCGATCACTGCTTGCTGAGCAGCTTGTCGCTGAATCTCCACGCGAACCTCAACCCGTCAGCAGCTACATCGTTCGTGAAGCCAGGGACTTTGCAATCGACCTGCATCGTCCCAAAAGCGTATCAAAGCCAAGATTTCGTGAACTGGAATTTGCCCGGGATCGTGAGCTGGCAGAGAACTGGCTGTCGTCTCCCAAAACTGCGCTCGGCGGCAAGTCTCCGCTTGAGGCTGCTGAAGATGCATCTCTGAAGATTCCCCTCACAGCCAGCGTCCTGTCGCTGGACGTGATTGCCCGCTATGCCGATCGTCGAGTGAATGTTGACGATTTATTCAATCGGCTGCACCTTCAAGTGCCCGACACGATGGACTTACCAGAGGGTCAGCACTGCGCAGCACTTCCAACGTTTCATCTCGAACGCCTGGACTGCACAAAGCTCAGCGACGATCAGCTCCAGGAATTCTGTAACCGTGCTTCCATGCTCGGCTTTCCGGATATGGCTCAGCGCGGGCTGGATGAATTGCTCAACCGCCCGGCTGCCCTCGAATCGTTTGGGGTGGTGCGCGGCTGCATGATGCGAGCAGCACTTGCCGTCTCCAACAACGACAGCACCACCATGAACACGTGCTTCGAAAAAGCCCATGATGCTGTCCCGAAAGGGCCGAGTCATTTTCGCGAACAACTGGAAGCAGAAATTCGAGAACTATCGATGCGGCTTGGGGATCCGGAAGACCCGAAGCTGATTCCGTTGCTGCATCGAATTCGCGATCGGTACTTCGCGAAGCTTCCTGAAATCCGCGAAGTCCTTGAAATGCACCTGATTGAATCGGACTGTCAGCACCTTCTGTCAGAGCTGGACGGTGTGGGTGTCGGCGGCGGATCACTCTGGACGCCCGGTTCAGATGCCGGTCAACCTGCAGCCAGCGGATCCGGTGGCGGTCTCTGGTTGCCAGGTCAGGATTAATTTCCGTTGAATCCCGGGAGCGAGTTGAGCCATTCAATTCGCTCCCCCATTCGATCCCATTTCGAATTTGTTCGAGAATCGCTGTTGCCCAAAACAACAGCATGGCCCAATTGCGGCATTGGCATCAAGCACCATGTATCTGGACAATGCGGCGACCAGCTTTCCCAAACCGGAATCGGTTTACGATGCCGTCGACCACTGGATGCGAAACAACGGCACTGCTTTTGGCAGAGGACAGCATGCTCTGGCCGAAGCTAACGGCCACATGGTTCAGCAATGCCGCGTCCAGCTCACACGGTTGCTCGGACTTCCCGCGGCGTCGCATGTCGCCCTGACATTTAACTGCACCGACAGCCTGAACCTGATCATTCGAGGACTAGTACGTCCAGGTGATCGAGTGATCGCCACAACGATGGAACACAATTCCGTCCTGAGGCCACTGCATCAGTTGCAGGATGAAATCGGTTTGCTGTTCGATCTCGTGGATTTCGATCCGGTCACAGGCCTTGTTGATCCGGCTGACTTTGAACGTTCACTGCATGAATCATCCGCTCGACTGGCGGTGATCAGCCACGCATCGAATGTTACCGGCGTCATCCAGCCAGTTCGCGAAATCGTGGATCTGGCACACCAGGCGGGAACAATGGTGATGCTGGATGCGGCTCAAACGGCCGGACACGTTCCATTCAGCATGAAGGATCTGGACGTGGACTTCCTGGCCGCAGCCGGCCACAAAGGTCTGCTGGGTCCTCTCGGCACAGGCATTCTTGCAGTTCGTCCGGGTCTGGAAAAACTGATTCAACCCATCCGGTGCGGTGGCACTGGTTCATCCAGCGAGTCCATGCGTCAGCCATCCCAGATGCCGGACCTGCTGGAGAGTGGCAACATGAACCTGCCGGGAATCTGTGGTCTGCAGGCTTCGACGCAGTGGCTGAGCTCGCAAACAGTTGATGCGGTTCATCGCCACACATTGGACCTGACCAAACGGCTTGCCGCTGGCCTCCGGGACATGAACGGAGTCAGGATCTATGGTCCGCTTGCAGACGATGCTGCCGTTGCGGACTGCTGTCCGATCCTCAGCATGAACATCGACGGACTGGACTGCCGCGATGTGGCAATGATTCTGGACCAGTCATTCGATATTCAGACGCGCGCTGGCCTTCACTGCGCACCTCTGGCCCATAGAACACTCAACACATTTGACCTCAATGGTGCTGTCAGATTCAGCCCCGGCTGTTTCACCGAAGAATCACAGATCGACGCGGCCCTGTCCGCCATCGCAGAAATCGCCCAGTCACAATAACCGACTACGGCTTGTTGGCATCTGTCTCTTCGTCCTCGGCTGACGCATCTGCCGATGGGCTGTACTGAGGATTCAGCCTTTTCCAGCGCCGCCAATCCCAGATAACAACCAGAAACGCCACAAAGTCGTAGGCCGTGTGGGCGGTGATTGGTATCAATAAATTTGGCGTCGGATCAACAGCCAGCAAGGCCGTCAGGTACAGTCCCATAAAGGCGGCGAGCATAGCGTAAAATGGCGTGACCGCATGAGCGAACCCAAACAGCAGGTTGCTCACTATCACTGCCAACGTGGGGTTCCAGGGGTGGATCAGAAAATACAGCAGCCCCCGAAACAGCACTTCTTCGCAAAGACCGGCCAGCAAAGCCAACAGAAATAAATCCAGCAGATTGCATCGATTCAGTAAAGGCCCAAGCGTTTCCCTCAGAAATACCCGGATCGCGACAATTCCCTTGGATGTCGAAACAAAGCAAACGGCCAGCAACAACAACATTGGGATTGTTGCCAAGAGACCCATCATCAAATCGGTTTTGTCCCAGTGCAGATGCGCGGTGGGATGGCAACTTAATCCCCAGCCCAGAAGGAACGCCACAGCAAGCAACATTCCTTCAAACGCCCCTGCGCTGATCAGGAACTGTGCATGTGTGAGCGTTATGGTTTCGTTTCCGGATCGCTTCATAGCAAAACTTTGAATAACAGAAGTGAGTGCCAGGCCGTTTGGGGGAGCCTCATAATGACCGCGGACGGCTTCTTCAGATGATGCCCGGAGGCCTCTCCGCCCGGTTGCAGATATTCGTACAAGTCGCAATCCGGGGCAGTGCTGCCGACAAAACGAAATTGGAGAATGAATCCAGCATCAGAGCAATGCCACACAGCCTTATGCACGGACCACTGTGCCAGGATCGGCGTCGTGCGTAACAACCGCGAATTCAAATCCGATTCAACTGTCCTGAACTTTCGGTTGAGATTGAAACCATTGAAACAGGAGGCGAAACGCTGGCGAAAAATCCCCGGGGTTGTCTTCAATCCA
>JAGQQE010000248.1 GCA_020426345.1 Planctomycetaceae bacterium | reverse complement strand
GACAAAGTTTTCAGTATCGCCGGACACGATGACTGTTCTTGCATCGGCATCAATCTTCAGGGTCGCTACACCCGGTAGCGATTGCAGGGCCGTCGTAACGGTACTGCGGCATCCGCCTCAATGCATTTCCGGGCAATGGAATTTTGCGAGCGCGACGGCACTGGCAAGCGACTCCGGCGAGGCTTGCGGTGCGGTTTGACTACTGTCGGCACAACCGACAGCAGTCTGCCACCCTTGATGGTTGCTCTTTGCGTCGGCTCAATATCGCTCTTTGTCACATGAACGGTCGGCGTAGCAGTCATCAGTCCTTCAAACTTTCCTGATCCCATGAAAAACAGGATGGGCCGCTGATGATTTGACGATGAGTGTTCTATCTTACACACGCATATCTTCAGACGATTTCGTACCGAACCTCAACCGGACCTGGCGAATGAATTCAGCTCAACATTCTTCGGAGACTGCTGTTCCGGAAACACACTCAGGCATTGCTTCGGCTTCGTTTGTCGGGTACCTGGTGATGATTTTTCTGACGGCGGTGAACGACAATATGTTTCGATGGCTGATTATTCCGATCGCAAAGGCCAAACTGCGGACAGGCAGTCTGACGCCATCGGAAGTTGAATCGCAGGAATCCCTGATGTTGTCGCTGGGGCTGGGAAGTCTTGTGCTGCCATTCGTCCTGTTCGCTCCATATTCGGGATGGGTGGCGGATCGATTCAGCAAACGCTCATCAACGATCCTGCTCAAGATAGCGGAGGTCTTCCTGGTTGGTGTGGGGGTCTGGTCGATTCACTTCGGCCATTTGCCGACTATGTTTGCTGTGCTGTTTCTGCTGGGAACCCAAAGTGCGTTGCTGAGCACGGCAAAGTTCGGCATTATTCCGGAGCTCGTGGCACGGACATCGTTGTCGGCTGCCAACGGTCTGGTGGCATTGACAACTCTGGTGGCTGTCATTGCGGGAACGGTCGCCGGAAATGAGCTTGCTGAACGAATGATTTCATCACCCGACTTCGGGTTGACGATTCCTGCGATTGCCCTTCTCACAGTGGCCGTGCTTGGCGTCGCAGGCAGCTGGTTGATTCAACGCGTCCGTCCGGCAGATCCCGGTCTGGCGTTCCCTGTGAATCCGATCACGTGGGCCTGGCGAGACTTAAAGCTGGTCTTTCTGGATCGCCCGATTCTGCGGGTCACACTTGGCATTACATTCTTCTGGTCGCTGGCCTCTCTCGCCCAAATGAATATCGACACGTTTGTGACGCGGGAGTTGCTTTTGAGTCAGACCAGGGTGGGGTTGTTTCTGGCAGTGCTCAGCGTTGGCGTTGGACTGGGAAGCTTACTGGCGGGGTGGTGGTCGAATGGTCGTGTCGAGTTGGGGATGGTTCCGCTGGGTGCGTTGACGATGGCGTTTGCCTGTGTTTGTCTCTTCTTCAGCCGGTCCTCATCGGTGATGTCCGCTGTGATGCTGGCGACGATTGGTGTGGGGGGCGGACTGTTCAATGTTCCGCTGAATGCCTGGCTTCAGGAACGCAGCCCTCATGGCAAACTGGGGGCGATCCTGGCAGCGGGGAATCAGCTGACCGCTATTGGTATGGTTGTTGTCGCCGGACTGTTCTGGCTAATGCGCGGACCACTTCAATTGTCGGCCGCTCAGATCTTTTTAGTCTGCGGCATGGGAATTCTGCCAATCTTGTACTATGTGGTGTGGCTGCTGCCACAAGCCACCGTTCGATTTGTGGTCTGGTTGCTGAGCCGATTTGTCTATCGTGTGCGATGTTATGACATCGAGAATGTGCCGGAGCAGGGCGGGGCGTTGCTGGTGGCAAATCACGTGTCCTGGCTGGATGGTGTACTGCTGCTGCTGGCGAGTTCCCGCAATATTCGCATGGTCGCCTACGCAGATTACATACAGGGGCCGTGGATCAAATGGCTTGCGAACTTGTTCGGTATCATTCCGATTCGCGCGGGAGATGGTCCCAGAGCATTGATGCAATCGTTGAATACCGCCCGCGATGCATTGATCGCGGGGGAACTGGTTTGCATTTTTGCTGAAGGTCAAATTACTCGCACCGGGCAGCTGCAGAAGTTTGAACGGGGACTGGTCAAAATCCTGAAGGGAACCGATGCTCCTGTAATTCCTGTTTACCTGGATGAGCTGTGGGGGAGCGTTTTCAGCTATGAACGAGGGCGGTTCTTCTGGAAGAAGCCCAGTCACTGGCCCTATCCGGTTTCAATTTCTTTCGGCTCGCCTGTGCATAGAGTGGAAGATGTTGATATCGTCCGGCACGCTGTGCTGGACCTCGGCACAAAATCATTGGAACGCAGAAAGGAACGAATGATGATTCCGGCAATGCAGTTCATACGACAATGTCGTCTGGGATGGAATCGAATCAAAGCTGCGGACTCAGCCGGAGCGGAATTAACGGGAGGACGTTTACTGACCGGATCGCTGGCGTTTCATAAACTGCTGACGACTTCGGTTCTGAAGCCTGATGTCACGATGGTTGGCTTGCTCCTGCCGCCGTCCTCCGGGGGCCTGCTGGCCAACGCTGCTGTGGCGTTGTCTGGTAAGGTGGCTGTCAATCTGAATTACACGCTGTCGGATGATGTCGTCAATTACTGTATCCGCGAAGCAGGTGTCAAACAGGTTCTGACCAGTCGTCGATTTCTGGAAAAGAAGCCTATGAACCTTGATGCTGAACTGATTTATCTTGAGGACCTGAAAGAACAAATCAGTGGAATGGAGAAGGCTTTGGCATTTCTGACTGCCAGGTTGATGCCATTTCGGATGTTGTGTCGGAAGCTGGGGCTTGACAGAATTAAGCCCGACGACCTGATGTCTGTTATCTTCACTTCAGGTTCCACCGGCGAACCCAAAGGCGTCATGCTGTCACAGAATAACATCGGCTCTAATCTGGCAGCCGTTCGACAACTGCTGAATCTGAAAACAACGGATATGCTGCTGGGTGTACTTCCGTTCTTTCATTCGTTTGGTTTTACCATTTCGATGTGGCTGCCACTTTGTACAGATCCTGGCGTCATCTACCACTTCAATCCGCTCGATTCCCGAACCGTTGGAAAGCTCATCGAAAAGTATAAAGCGACCATCTTGCTGGCGACTCCCACATTCCTTCGTTCGTACATGAAGCGATGCTCCACCGAGGAATTGAAGTCGCTGAACCTGGTGATCGTTGGTGCAGAAAAACTCCCCGACGATTTGCGCGATGCGTTCCGGGAGAAGTACGGGTTCGAGCCCAGCGAGGGATACGGGACGACCGAATTGTCACCTGTCGCTTCAGTGAATATTCCGGCTTCGCGACTTGGCACAGAGTATTCCGGGCAGACCTCAACAAAACACGGAACGGTTGGTCGAGTGATTCCGGGTTCTGTGGCCGCTGTCTTCCATACCGAGACCAATGAACGTCTGGGAACAAATCAGGAAGGCATGCTGAAGATTAAAGGACCCAACGTGATGCTTGGATACCTGAATCATCCGGAGAAATCTGCAGAGTTGATTCAGGATGGATGGTACACAACGGGGGATCTGGCTCTGATTGATGATGAAGGCTTTATCCGGATTACGGGCCGCCAGAGTCGATTTTCCAAGATCGGTGGTGAGATGGTTCCCCACCTTCGAATCGAAGCTGAATTAACCCGCATTATGGACGACGATCCTTCGGACGAACCGGGCATTCTCTGCGCGGTGACGGCCGTCCCTGATGCTTCCAAAGGCGAACGCCTGATTGTTCTGCATAAGCCCGTGAAGAAATCGATTCGGCAGGTGACCGATGAACTGAAAGCCGCGGGCCTGCCAAATCTGTGGATTCCGAGTCAGGATAGCTTTTTGGAAGTTGAACAAGTCCCGTTGCTTGGCACCGGAAAACTTGACCTGAGAGGAGTCAAGGATCTGGCACTGAAACATTTTGGTTGATTCAACCGCCAATGATGGCGGAGGCGTACTATCGCGTCTCAACCGCTTCTGCTGAGGCCTTCTTTTTTGGGATGCTCTTCCTGGCGTCCGTCTTCGCGGGCTGGCGAGGTGTGAGTAGCCCATCAAGTTGTGATTGTTCAATCGTGGATGGAGCACCGGTGTCGGGAATCATCACTCCTGCCGACCACAGAATTCCATTGATGACAAGTTGCCGCATGCCGGTTCGTTCCCACGCGGAATGGGCATCGAGGCCTGTGAACGAGAATGAACGGCCACCATTTGGACGATCATAGGTCCATGCGACGATATGAGCGTCGATACCTGTGCGGCTTTCTGTATATTCCCTGCCGGACCAGACGAGGGGGGTGATGCCTTTCATGTCCTGGACAAACTGCAACCCATTTAACCATCCATCATTGATCTGCCATGCCGTAACTCCGCGGCACACTTCATGCTTCGGGAAGTCAACATGAGCGCTGTCCCAGTGTCCTCGACCTGATTTTCCTTTCGCATAGACGCCTCCAATCCAGGTTTTTGCCTGTGAGAGATGATCATCGGGGAAGTCTACGGCCTGATGAATCATTACGATTCCCACGCCGGCATCGACCAGTGCCTGCATCCGGGCGATTCGGTTTGGCGTCTTCAGAAATGCCTGCTTTCCACCACCGTCGGTATAGAACACGATCGCCGCGGCTCCTTCGAAGAGTGATTCATCCTGGGGCCATCCATCGTTGATACGAACCGTTACAACGCCGGGCGTCTGTCTCAGCAGAAGTGCCAGGCAGTCGCAACCTGCCAGGTAATCGTGATGCCCCGGCTTATCCACTTTTGCCGTCTCTCCGGCCACCAGAATGATTCTTGTTTGCGATGGTTCATCTGCTGAGGACGCAACTGCCTCGGTCGTGGATGGCAGCAGTGACTGAAGGATCAAAAAAACGGCTACGACAGGCGTGTGGCTTCGCCGATGGATGGGCATAAAAGTCTCACTTGGAGTTAAAAAACAAGAAGAGGGTTCATCGAATAACTAATAACGAGGCATTTCAAGAACCAGAATCGATGGCATTCTGCGAAGCAGATTCCGCGGGAATGTCAGGTTCTTCGGAAGTCTTATGTTGGTGCGCGTCCCTTGATGTATTTCCCTTGCTGCAAGTTCCTCTGTGGGTGTTCAGACGCTCTTTATCAGGGACGGTGTTCTTATTCTTCGGCAGGCGTCTCTTAACTTAGCTGACGCTAAGGGAAACCGTTGCTAAAGTTGCTGAAGTATGTCGTCATCTGATTTCGAAGGTCTGACAACGTGTCCGAGTATTCAATAGCCTGACTCAGATCGTTTCGTTCATGTGGATCATTCACTAAGTCAAACAATTGCTGTTTCATGACGATTGGGTATTCGACGTATTTCCAGCGTTCCGTTCGGATCATGCGCTGGCTGTCTCGGAAGTATCCCGTCACAAATGGATAAATCTGATCTTCGGAGCCTTTCACCGCCGACTTCAAACTGCGACCGTCAATCTCTTCAACCGGCGCTTCGAATCCAGCAAGCTCGCAAATGGTCGGAAACAAATCCCGCAGATAGCACTGGACCTGTGATTGCTGGCCCTCTGGTATGCCTGGTCCGGTGAAAATAAGCGGGACTCCAATGGTGTGTTCATACATATTCTGTTTACCGCGGAGTCCGTGGCTGCCAATAGCCAGACCGTGGTCACTGGTAAAGACGATGATGGTTTCCTGATACAGGTTCAAATCCCGCAGGTGCTGCTGGATCTGTCCGATCTGCGAATCCATGTACGAAATGACTGCGTAATACGCGGCGAGTTCTCGCTGCGTCTCTTCGAGTGTTCGAGGCCATTGAAACAGCTGTTCGTCACGACCCTGGAAATTACCATGGTCGAAAGGATGTTGCGTCAGAAAGTTTGATGGGACGGGGATATCTTCGGGCTTGTACTGATCAGACCAGCCAGGTGGGATCATCAGTGGGTCGTGTGGAGACGTGAAATTGACGTGCACGAAAAACGGGCTGTCCAGCGCCATGGAATCGTCAATGGCCTGAATGGCCGCCTGGGCAAAATGGCGACTGATCTCACCTGTGAGTCCGACACCTTTTTCCGGTTGTGGGGCTCCGTTCCTGTCGCGAAAAATCCAGCCTCGATACCCTGTGACTGGTCGTCCGGAAAAATCGATCTGCGGCGTGGCGAACTTTGCACCACCGCCGGTAAAGAGTCCCCTCGTTTGCTGGTATCCGTGATCTTTCGGCTGACCGTCGTTATGCCATTTTCCAACATACCACGTGCTGTATCCATTCCCGGCGAACCAGCTTGCCATGCGCGGCGCCGTCTTGTCAATGGTGCCGCCAAAGTCCCGAACCCCCATTCGGAAGCCGCTGCATCCTGTCAGGATTTCCGCGCGACTTGGGGTGCAGATTGGGTTTGCGCAGGTTGCTCGCGTAAAGGTTGTTCCGGTACGAACCAGCTGATCCAGGTGGGGAGTTCTGATGATCTCGTTTCCGAGTGCGTGAATCGTATCCGGACGCTGATCGTCGCTCACGATCAGCAGGATGTTGGGGCGCTGGGCCAATGACACTGCCGAAGCGCAAAACAGGATCCAGATTCCCGTGACTACCCGAATGCAGATCGGCATGTTCAAAATCCCGTGCAGATGAATAGTGAAATGTTCGTCGGACAGTCAGCGGTTCGAAGTGCGTGATGTAGAAACCGCGAGGCGAAGACCGTCATGAAGTTCGCTTCATTCCGGGAAACACATTTCCGTCACCTCTGACGGTTCTGATCAGGGCAGCTTGACCCTGGGAAGATGGTCTGCGATGCCGGCATCGGTGCGACGCAGTTCCTGAATGGTCGCCTCACGCATCCGGGACAGGACATCTTTCAATTCAGGATGTGCTGCCAGGTTGACGAGTTCATCGGGATCAGCCGTCAGGTCGTACAATTCTTCTGTTTCGTTCTCGACAAGCGTACGAATGTATTTGTACTGGTGTTGCCGCAGCATGAAATACCAGGGAATGTTGTCGATGTGGGCGGCATCGGTACCTACGGGATAGCGATTGGTGTCAGCGCCATAACTTCGGGCCGTGAATGCCGTCAACGAGGGATACTGCCACTCGCCGTCTGGATTCTCCAGCAGTGGCTTCAGGTTGTGGCCATGCATCTTCCAGGGCAATTCGATGCCGGCAAAAGAAAAGAATGTGGGGACCAGGTCGATTCCGCTGACCGGGTGTGGAACGACTTTTCCTTTCGGAAGCCGACTCGGCATACTGACAATCATGGGAGATCGAATTGTCGCATCATAAGGGGCAAGCTTGTTTGCAAATCCGTGCTGTCCCCAGGCAAATCCCTGATCGGAAGTAAAGACGATCAGGGTATTGTCGTACTGCCCGGATTCTTTGAGAGCCGAAACCAGGCGGCCCACACCATCATCCAGTGCTCGAACGCCCTGATTGTACTGCCGCACCCAGTCACTCAGTGTGTTGCCGTGAATGCTCTTTGTTCCTTCTACGGTTTTTCCGCCGAAGGCTCCTTTCATGACGGGATTCCCATCGGCATCAGGGACCCATTTCTCAACCATCTGCATGTAGGCGGGTTTGCCGGGCCGCGGTGGGAAAATGTCTTTTGGTGCAGGAATCGAGATGCCCGGATAATCTTCGCGATGCCGGACAGCGGGAGTGAAGGGGCCGTGGACCGCACCGTAGCAAACCCAGAGATACCACGGCTTCTCCCCGTCCCGGTTTTCGCCTCGAATGAAGTCTTCGGCCCAGTTGGTGTAATTGTCGGTGCTGTATCCCTTTGTGATTTTGCCCGGGCCGCCATTCGTTTCGATGATCTGGTCGTAGAAATAGTTGCCTGCGTTTTCAGGGTAGCGAGGTCGGTTCCAGACAATCTGATGGTCCCAGTCCCGCTTCGCCCCGGTGTCGGTTCCTGTGTGCCACTTGCCAATCTGTGCGGTGGTGTAGCCGTTTCTGCGAAAAACTGCTGGCCAGAATGGGCAATGATTCGGGTCGTAAGTACTGCCCGGATAGGTGCCTTCCATTTTCATTGACTGAACACCATACGGATGATGTCCCGTCAATAGTCCTGCCCGTGAAGGCATGCACCATGTGCCAATGTAGGCGTATTCGAAGCGTATGCCGTCTTCGGCCAGCTGATCCATGTGCGGTGTGTTGACCCACGGCCAGGCCTGAGGATAGCACCCAACGGTACGATACGAATGATCGTCGGTGTAGATAAACAGGATATTTGGTCGCTGCTTTGCGGATTGGACCTTCACGTCCTTTGCAGGATCGACTTCGCACGATCGTGCGATGCTGAATGGGACAAACAAAAGAACGGCCAGGCAGCAAGACCTGCAGATAGAAAACATGGCATGACCTCTCGTCACAGATTTCGATGACCCGAACAGTTCAGGGCACTATGACGAGCTGAACTTATTGTTCAACCTTATCCATCCATAACTTCATACGCACATCTCGACGGCCTTCGTCTTTGATGTCTTTCATCAACAGTCGCATCTGCTGTCCGTCCCGGCGACGGAAGATCTGAACAAATTCGAAATCGATGGCCAGTGGTGCTTCCGTGGTTGGTTCCCATCCATCTGCGGCCAGTGAATTCTGGTAGAACTTCCCGACGGCATTGACGTCGTCGGTTGTCGAAAATGATAACTCCCGTGTTACATCCGCATAGTGTGCATTGGATGCATTTGGCGGCAATGGGATTTCTGCCGAGACCAGCTGGCTGGCGTATTGCAGAAGGATCTTATTGTCCTGTGCCGGCGCCGTGATGCTGTTCACGCTGGCGACAACAGCATTCCGTCGAAAGAACATTTGATCGCCTGCCGTGCCGTATGGAAGCCATTTTTGATTTGTCATGGCGCCCATGACTTCCTGCCTGATTTTTTCCTGCGACCCGGGCACTTCGTACATTGCCATTGCAGCGTTCGAAAACTGAAGGGTTGTGTCTTTGGGCTTTGGAAGTGCCGTCAGGTCGATGTTTCCGTGATTGCTAACATTGACGCTCACCTGATCCGGCTGGCTGTGCGGCAGGACCATGACAGAGATGCGAAACTGTTGTTTCTGAAATGTCGTCGCACAGTATTGCTCGGTTTCGTATCCCCCTGGAATCTCTTCACATCCAAGTGAAATCAGTTGAGTTTTCACATGGCTGAATGCGGTTTTCACGTCCGCCTGCTGGTGATAATGCACAGAAGCCAGGCGTGGCTCGCTGACGGGTTCAGCTTCCCGAGGGAGTTTCAGCTTGCGCAAGTCGAGCACGGCAGCGGCGACTGACGTGGTTGCAGGGGCGGCATGATCCAGTTCTGCGTTCTGTGCGGCGACCGGTTGTGGTCTGCAGGCAACAGCGAGGGTCGCAGCTGCGATAAGCATGCGAACGAAGACCGACGGATGTGTTCTCATAGAGTGATCCCTGAAAAAGGAAAATGGATCCCGGCCCACGATTGACTCCGGGGATTAGTGTGATGCCTGCGATAGGAACTGACTTAGCTGACTCAGATCGTCCGTGCCTATCAGATCGACGTGATTCTGGCGAAGCCTCTTCCAGAGGTCCGGACTTTCCGGCGTCGCCCAGAATCGAATTCGTCGTCCGCTTCTGTGAACCTGAGACGTCATGTTCTTCAGCTTCTTCAATTCATCTTCTGTCATTTCACCCGAACCCTGGTACTTGAAATGATTCCCCCAATGATCGCTGATCAAAGGCATGAGATCTGCCGAAT
>JAGQQE010000247.1 GCA_020426345.1 Planctomycetaceae bacterium | reverse complement strand
AGCGTCGGACGTCGGCGAACATCATATCGCTCAGCGTTCGACGAAGGGTCCCATCAGGCGCGACATCATCCGCATAGAAGAAATATGTGACCAGATTGTCAGGCTCCGCCCTGAGCGATTCGAGTTCAATTGTGTGAGTCATCTTCGCAGTTGCAGGTCCCGAAACGGTCCTGTCGATCGATGTTTCCTGTGTTTCGTTGTTGCCGGAAGCATTCGAATCTGCTGACCCGGCTTCAACTTCTGACCCGGCTTCAACCTGTGCATCGCGGAGGGAAACGGACTTCTGTTCCTGGCCGGTGATACCATATTCAACACCAAAGTCGATCAGGCCGTAGTCGTCCGTCGCCTGAGCTTCGACAACGAACTCCTGAAGCGGCGATACGTCTGTATCGCGCCCGGGGAACGTAATCTTGATTTCAGGGCGGTCATTTCGAGTCACGCGCAGGGAGAACAGATTTTCGTCTGCCGAAGTCCGGCCTTCTGCATCTTCCAGATAAACGGACCAGGTTTGGCTGTCGTTTGCGATGATGGCTGTTTCGACCATTTTCGGGTCGTCCGGATTTGGTGTCAGCGGGGTAGCGGCCCCATCTTTGTTTCGAAGTTCAGCAACAACGACCCGTTTGTTCAGATGCAGCTGGAGCTGAACGGCCGAACCTTCGACTGCCACAACACGCAGTGTGTCTTCGATAAGTTGTGGTTCTTTGTTGACGTATTCCGGAGGTGTAATCAGAGCATCCGCCTGTTCCAGACGCGGACGTTCAAAGACGGTCACCCTGAATTCATCGGAAGCGGCCGGCAGTGCTTCGCTGCTGTCATTACTGATCGCCGAGACCGGGGCAAATCGGACAACGTACGTTCCATCTGCAGTGACTTCTTCCATCCGCGCAGCAAAGACGCCGGAGTCAACGGTTTCCGACATGCTCATGGAGCGGGTTTCACCTTCCGCCGACGCAAACTCCAGTTCGGCACGCAGTGGGATCCCGTCTGCAAATCGGGCAACCACGGTGAGTGCCGTGCCCCGTTCGATTTCCACATCACCCGGTTCGATAGATAACCCGGCCAGCAACACCCCCTGTTCTTCCTCTGCTGAAAGCTGCTGGGCGGGTGCGTTCAGGCTGGATGAGCCGAAATGTCGACCCCAGCGGCTGGCAGCCACAACTCCGGAAACCATGCAGACAAATGAGAGAAAGCTGACCAGCGACCACTTCATCATCTGGCGAACCGGCACGACACGTGACCAGTCGGCCTGGCGAGCCAGTCGGTCGGCATTCCTGGTGACCATTTCTGCCAGCACAGACGATCCCTGATCGCTGGATTCGTTGACTCGCACGGCCGTCAGAACGGCATCGTTCAGCTGTGGGTTTTGCTGCTCGATCAGTCGAGCCGCTTCGAGTGCCGAGGGTTGCCGAACGATCGCGCGGGAAAACAAGATCCCGATCAGCGTCGTCGCCAGCAGCACAATGAACTCCGTCCGGAACATTCCGGTGGATGCCGGAAGCCAAAGGCAGACCGCGATGGCGGGCAGCAGCAGCAGCACCCAGCAAAGCGACTGGCTTCGCAGAACTCGGAGTTTTTGCAATCGCATCGCGACTACACGCAAGCTTCGTTCCAGCATAGACTCACTCATGCCGTTGCCTCCACGCTTTGACGACGTTCAATTCCACCGGACACCAGACTTTCCAGCATCAGGCAACCGAGCCCTGCCAGAAGCAGCCAGCGCCACAGTTTCTGTCGTGATTCCAGTTCGCTCGAAGTTAATTGCGACGCAGCCACCGGATCGAATTCGTCGTTGGCCGTATCACCCGCAGACAGCAGCGTTCCGTCGGAAGCATCGGCCTCCAGTCCCAGCGCCTGAAGCTGACCGAGTGGCAATGGATCGGTTCGTGATTCTGTGAGGGGCAAGCCTACGATCATCGAGATCACCTCGCTGGCTCTTTCCGGCGCTGTTGAATCTCTGCCAGTGGCATTCGATTTGTCCCCGGAAGAACTCAGCAGGTAGCGGCCCGGTGTTTCAAATCGGTAAGGGAATTCCTCCGAGTCAGACCCCCGAGTGGCAGTTGGCGAGGATTCGTCCTCTCGGAGCGAAATGGGCTGCGTCTGACGGGATTCGGCCAGCTTCCTGAGACTCTCAGACGTGATGACGGAATCATCAGGCAATTGAAGCGACCATTCGTTTGATCCTGTCAGATGGCCGGGAATAATGGCATCTCCGGTTGAGAACACCATCTGACCGGTGCTGCGGGGGTATGACTGTCGAACCAGGCTGGTGATCATGGGAGCGAATCGTGTAGACAACGCCCACTGGCTGTCATCCGGATGCCACCCGGCAGTAAAAATGATAATTCGACCGCCACCATCCACAGACGTTTCGACAATCGCGGGGTCGCCGGAATCGAATTTTGCAATCACTCTCCAGGGACCATTCTCCCGCGATTCGATCTGCGGAAGCGGAATGATGCGATGATGCCAGAATCGAATGGATGAAAAATCGCTGAATCGTGCTTCTGAGAACGCTGCGAACAGCGAGCTGTCAAATTCAATCTGTCCGAGCATCGCGTAGTCTTTTGTTGACGATTCTGATACCGCCGGAAAGTCGGGAAGAAGTGAACTGACAGAGGAAGCGACTTCTGTTGATTTCAATGCAACCAGGACCGTTCCACCACGATTCAGGCAGTCTGAGACAGACGGCAAAAGGCCTTTCGGCAAGACATCCGTGACGACAATCAACCGAACATCGCTGGCGATCGGCAACAGGACACCATCGGCCTGAGCCGCGTCAATCAGTTCAAAAGGTTCACTTTCATTACCATCGATCGCACGCTGAAGGTAGTACTTCATTTCAGCGGGGTCATTGCTGTCCACCGAACCGACATGGGCGACCTTCAGTAACGGGTTTTCGATCACAGGTAAATCGACAACATTATCGAATGGATGCTTGTCCTGCAGCAGTTCTACTCCGGCAATCACGGCGGTGGCTTTGTCATCGCTGACCGGCATAACGACCGAGTGGCGCTGACCGGCGGCGACACTGGCCCTGATCGGTTTCCCGACAGGGTTTCCCTCTCGATCAAACGGTTGCAGCGCGAAATCGGTTACCACGGAATCGATTGAGTTGCTGAGAAGAATCCGCGGCTGGCCATCGCGATCTTCTGGCAGAAGGCTGATTCCCGCGTTTCCAGGCACTTCCGGGCGCACAACTTTGAGATCGACGTGCACGGCGTCGGGCCATCCGGCAGACTGAAGTTCTTCCAGACCACTGCCTCGCTGGAAATCGGTGATCAGCACAACGCGACGTTCTGACAGACGCGGGCCGGATGCCTCTTCCTGCGAAACTTCTGCTGCTGCATTCAACAGGGCAGCGCCGGTGTGAGTGCCCAGCCAGTCTGGCTCAATGGCCTCGACAGCTTCTTCAATTAACGTGGCTCGCGCACTGACTTCGGTTTGGCTCCATTCGCCTGACGAAATCAGCGTGCGTGTTGTCTGGCTGAACGCCGACAGGCTGAAAACATCAGATTCGCTCAGACCCGCCACAACATCACGCAGATGCTGGATGGCCTGTTCGCGAAGTCCATCCCGCCGCATACTGGCACTGACATCCACCAGCACGGCAACACGCCTGGCGGATGTTGCGTCCAGTGTGCCTTCAACCGCAACCCTTTGAAACGGTCGGGAGAAAGCCAGTCCGATCAGGATAAGCGCCAGGATTCGAAGCAGCATCAACGGCCAGTGTTCGATCGTCGACCGTTTGGTCATTTTCGGCAGGGACGGTTTCAGGAAACGTACCAGACTGAAGGGTAATTTCCGGGAGGGCGTGCGCCTGAGCATATGCAGGACGAATGGTACAGCGGCGGCGACGATCCCTGCGGTTGCGAAGATGGGTGTCAGAAGATCGAACATGATGCATTGACCAGCAACGAGGAGGCGTAGACCATACCGGCTTGTCGCTCACAGTTTCGCGGCCTGGCGATGCCTGTTGATAAGCATCATGTTCCAAAGGACTCGTGACCGGACGAACGCGTCGACGGTCCGAAGTATCCCATCCTGCACTGCTTTCATCCATCGCATTTGCCCGATTTGGCAGACTCATGCGCAAGAATAAAGCCGACCCGGAAATGGAATCGGCTCTGGATTCTTCGTTTTTGAAGGTCGTTTAAGAACTATTTTCCGGCGAATAATCCGAACAGCCCCTTCTTTTTGGGAGCGTCCTCAGCGGGGCGGCGTTCGCCATCGTTCGAACCAGCCAGTTGTTTAATCATGTCAGACACGCTGCGTGTGAGTCGGGACTTCGGCGCAAACTGGCAAAGCGGGGTTCCGTTGTTACGACTTCCCACCATCGTGGCGTAGTCATTTGGCAGCTGCCAGAAGACTTTTCTGCCAATGGTATCCAGGGCCTTGTTCAGGCTGATATCGGCATCTTCAAGGCCCATCCGGTTCACGACAATCTCGACCTTCTCTTTGATGCCATCGAACTGCTCAAGAAACTGCATGATGCGGACGGCATTTCGCAGGCAGGTCAGATCCAGTTGCGTCACCAGAAGAACCTTATGGGAGACTTCCATGGCAGAAAGGTCAAGCTTGCCGAATGATTTGCTGACATCAATGATCAGGTGAGAGAAGGTTGCCTTGAGCAATGCCAGAATTCTTCGCAAGTCATCCGGCTTGATCGGTTCGCCTTGCTCAAGTTCGACGGGCCGAGGCAAAAGGTACACACCGCAATCATGCCGTGTCAGTGATCGTTTGAGCAGACCATAGTCCAGTCGGGAGATGTTATCTGCCACATCACGAATGGTATATTCAGGGATGATGTCCAGCCATACGTCCACGTCGCCCAGCATCAGGTCCAGATCGACGATGACTGGTGAATTGGCGGGATCCTGCGCGAGGGCTGCTGCCATGTTGACGGAAATTGCCGTACTGCCGACACCCCCCCCCACTCCGGCGATCGTGTAGATTTGCCCCGCGTTGGCCGCCTGTTCTCCCGGCGTGCCACCAATGGTGCCGCGAATTCGGTCCAGTGCCGCGATAAAATCATCCAGCACCAACGGCATGTTCAGAAACTCGCGAGCGCCATTGCGCATCACCTGAAGGATCAGGCCACCCTCCTGTGAACGACTGACAACCAGAACCGCGCAGGCCGGCATCGTTCGGGTGACTTCACCGACAAGCTGAACAGCTCGCTGGGGATTTGAATCCACATTGATCAGTGCGATGTCAGGGCGCGTTTGCTGGACGACATCCATGAAGAATTCATAACGCGAACATTCAGCATCCAGCCAGACAGTGTCAATACCCAGCAGCATCGTCTTGAGCGAGTTGCGTGTCTGCTCATCCGGGTCAACTGTCGCCAGTCGCAGTACGCTTTTCATGATGCTTCTCGTTCTATCCAGATTTCCAAAGGCACGTCAAACAATCGTCTGAATTCAACTCCTGCCGAGAGCAAAACGTGTCACGAACAGGGCACCGAGTCGGTTTATCGAAGGGAAGGGGTAATCAATCCGGAGCCGGCCTTCGCGCCAGAGCCGGCTGCCGTGGTGGTTTTGACACCGCGGTTGCTGCCGGAGACCGGAAGCGATGAGGCAGGCAGTGTCGTCTTTGTGGTGGCGGATGCTGTCTGCGGCTGAATCAGAGGAGATGTCGTCTGCACACAGTTGTCACCGCTCAGGCACCCGGGTGATGAGCCGCCAGGCTGGCACTGCTGACATCTTGACCCAGGCATGCAGGTTGTGTTTCCGTTCTCGCATTCGTCACCATACTTTGGCACTTCAAGCAGGTGGTGCCAGAACAATTCGTGATCAACAGGAGTGTCAGTGAACATTCCCGGACCTTGTGATGGTACCTGATCGGCCGGAATCGGAGAGACGATATCCGGAGTCACCATGATGACCAGCTCCGTCTCTGCTTCGGTATAGTTCTTCTTGCTGAAGGCCGCCCCAATCCACGGAAGTTCACCAAGGAATGGGATCTTCTGTGCGGCCCCGTCTTCTCGCTGAGAAACGAGTCCTGCGATCATCAGGGCTTCCCCGAAGTTCATTTCCACCTGTGTGTTAGCTTTGCGAACGATGAATGCGGGCACCGTAACACCGCTGACAGTCACGGAGTTCGAAAAGTCGCGGTCGCGAATCGCCGCTTCCACTTCCAGCCGTACTCGCCCCTCACCCAGGATGTAAGGAACCGCCTGCAACTGCACACCGAACTCCTTGAATTCGATAGCCGTGGTGCCAAGCCCTGACGGAGTGATGACTGGTGTTTCACCACCATTCAGCAGGTTCGCTGGTCGTCCGTTGTGAGCGATGACCGTTGGTGTTGCGTGGAGTTTCAGCAATCCTTCGTTCCGCATGGCCACGATGAAGCCCTGGAAGACGCTGTTGGGCTTTGTGAAGCCGTAGGTAATAGTTGACTCCGCGAAGCCGGAGAGAGTTGCGGTGGCACCGCTGCCTCCAACGGCCAGATTCTGGATCGGTGTGATCGGTCCGGGGGTGCTCAACAGATAGTTGTTGGGCCGCATCATTGCGAAGTTCATTCCCAGTTGTCGAAACTTCGATCGCTGGACCTCCATGATCGTACACTTCAGGGCGACCTGCTGTGCGCCGGCCACCTTCATGTGGTTCATCACGTTCGGAAAGAACTGTTCGGCGATGCTCTGAATTTCACTCACATGTTCCGGACGGGTGACCCAGCCATCGAGTCGGACGGACCCATTGATTTCTTCAATCTTGATTGAATCGTTGGGATAGAGCCGACGGACGAATGATTCGAGGTGTCGAACGTCACCACGAACCAGCACTTCCAGTGCGTAGGACTGCCCGAATTCGTCAATGACCGTGATGGTGGTGACGCCCGTGGCGATGGCGAATACTCGCACCTGGTTCGGGTTCTTATCCACAACGTCGATTTTCAGAACTTCGGGATCGAAGTCCTGAACCCGGCGGATATTTGCCGAGTGTTCGACGAGAGTGGAGAACCGCTCAAACAGAGCGAGCTCATTCATACCCGGCTGAATATGGTAAACTCCGGGCGTGCCAGTCGGCGTTTGCGGGAAGGCTATTGCGGGTTGAAAGGCGAGCAGCAAAGCTGCAATCGTTACCGCAAACAGTCTGATTTTAATCGGCATCCGTGCACCCCCAAAGAATTGCTGAAGAGCGACGCCCGCTTTGAACCGGGCGCCGCGTCCCCAACTCATAACGCGCTCCGCGCGTTCTCCCATTGAACTCGATCAATCGCTTGTTGTGAGCAACGCTCACCTGTCATACGTTCGGCTCGTCCTACAGGATCCGCGACTTCTTGAGGAAGTTCCAGAACCCCGTCCCGTTTGCCTGTGTATCTGTCTCTTCTTCCGTCGGCTCTGCTTCAGCCGGCGTGGGCAATCGAACATACTCAGTGCGAAGGGTGTCCCCTTCCTGTATCTCAATTGACCATGAATTCTCAATGTCAACCGGCTTGTTCTCCGCGAGCTGAATTACCGGCATCGAACCTTCCGGCCCTGGATCGGCAGTCCGGCTTAATTCTGCTCTCAAAAACTCATCCGGATTCGCAAACTCATCATCTGGCAACTCAGGAATGTCACCCGAGGTAAACCTGTCACGATAATCCATGACACCTGTCGTACCAATTCCTGACGATCCACCGAATCGTCCGAGCACCTCATCGGACATTTCCATTGCCGCAACTTCTTCCATGTCACTGTTCGAACGAAGTGACGTTGAAAGTTGTCCCATACTCTTTGCAAGCTGCAGCATATGAGCCTGCTCCGGAGTCACCAGCACGGAAATGTTCTTTGCACCCGCTCCTTTTTCACCTGTCTTGTCGATGCCGTAAACCTGATTGTCGACGGCGAATACCTCAATGTACTGAAGGATCGTCCGAGAGACCTGATGCCGCTGACCAGTTGCATCTGAGGCATTGTGACTCAGAATGATGTCAATTCGGTTTCCTGGCAGAAGCAGTCCGCTGTGAGTCTGCGTTGCATCGACAGGAATTGTGGAAACACGCATGCCGGGAGGAATAATCCCGCCAGCTCCGCGCTCGCCGCGTCCTGACAACTTACTGACCAGAATCCAGTCGCCTGCCACCAGTGGCACTCGAGATGATCGCTCCTTGATATCTTCAAAATTCCCTACGGCACCTTCCGGGCAGACAGCCTGGTCGATCTCCACCATCTGGGTGTTTGTTTCGTCCAGCTCCTGCCCGACATTAATATCCATTGCCGCCTGAAGGACTGTCACTCGCGGTCGCTCAGGCTCTGATTTGCTGTTCATTGCCTGCTTGACGCCGAACATGGCGAACAAGCCGAAAACGGCGGCAACAACCAGCAACATGATACTTTGTGATTTCATGATTCCAGGGACTCCTGACTCGCCAGCCGACTTCGTTGCGTGTCTTCGGCAGGTTTCTGCTGAGCCTCGACGGCTATGGCAGAATCTGCAGAAACAGAACAGTTCGGATAACGAGACCATGCCCTATCAGCATCATCATCGGCAGAACACAAAAGCCTGCTTCAAACAATGCTGACAGGTTTGCCAATCTCATGTCTCTCCATGGGTGTGAGCCCGTGGTTTACGCTCACTCAACGGATAGACGGTTGTTGAACAGCGAGCCGGTTTGGTCTCGCAGTCTGCAGTTCACTCGACTGCAGTTTTCGGTTATTCGGGTCAGAACACTGGGGAACCATGAGACGTCGCGTCCTGCTGCGTCGTCAACCCTGCCTGGGTTGTCCTGCGCTGCCGCCCGTCTTCAGGTGGCAGCGTCTTCGGCAAATCGCTCCGGCCTACATCATTCCCGCATAGATGAAGTAGCCGATTGAGCCAATGCAGATGGGAATCCCGTAAGGCAGCAATGCCATTGTTGGCTTCCGCTCAGCGGCAATTCGAGAGAGCTCGACCGGGTTGCGAATGACCATCCACTCGCTGAGGATCATCAGAAAGTTGCTGTAGTGGTGCTTTGCCTTGCGGCTCCAGAGTACCATCAGTACAGCCATGACTGCACCTACGATGACGGAAACACAGAACGCAAGAAGTGTGACCTTCCAGCCCAGCCAGGCTCCAATGCCTGCCATCAGTTTCACGTCTCCGGCACCCATTCCGCCCACTGAATACAGGGGCAGCAATGTGAGAAGGCCGACGCACATCCCCATCAGTCCGGCCCCCAAGCCTCCGAGTCCACCGACACATGTCGAATAAACCAGGCCGGAAAGAACCATTGGAAAAGTGATCCAGTTCGGAACGCGAAGCTCCTTGCCGTCAATCCATGCCGCCAGAATCAGGATGGCGGAAACAACTTTTACGTGCCAGTGATCAAATAGAATCTGTGACCAGTCCATTGCAGAACTCCTGCCTGCTGAAAGCAATGTTATGAGTTGAGAAGAACAGAGACCTGTACCAGCCACGCCTCACTGAAGGGCGGGTCCTCCGTGGCTTAAACTCGCCCGGCTGGAGACAGCAGATGCAACACGAAGAACGTCAGCGCTATCGCAATGGCCGCGGTCGCCTGAATCAGATCAGCCGGATTGATGTCTGCCCATAGAGGAAGCATTTGGTATCTCAGTCTGTGGGAACAAATCTGGGTAAAGCACACCGCCGCCGAACCCGATGCCCGTCGGCGAGTGCAGTTTCAACACTGCCGACCATGAAAGCCGGCAGCAATCGCTGACTATGACAGGTAGGTGCCAACAGTTGAGAACTTGGCGTTGGCGTTTGTACCAACGGTAGAAACTGCAGCCAGGCAGACCAC
>JAGQQE010000246.1 GCA_020426345.1 Planctomycetaceae bacterium | reverse complement strand
TTCTGGCCCTTCCCCGAATGCCGGGTCGCGTCCGATGTTATACGAGGAATCCTGCAGGATCCGACAGGTTCTTGCGACATCGGCGAGAAGATCGGCGAGAAGATCGGCGAGTGGCGTGTGCCGGACATTCGAACAGATGCAACGCCGCGAGCTTTCGCACGCACGTCAAGGCAAATGATGCAGGCTGAATTCTGAATTCTGAATTCGCTGGCGTGAATTCAAGTTGTTGTTGGGATGGAGTAGCATTCGGGTTCGTTGTTGGTGAAAGACAGAATCAATGAAGTCAGGGTGACGCAGCGAAAGAGTGATTGATGTCGAGTGTGTTTGAAGACCATCGGCGATTGTTCGAGAACAATAGGTTTGTTTATCCCGTGGTCTCTCGCCGCAGCCAGGGCGTTTCCATTGGCATCAACCTGAATCCGGATAAGGTCTGCAACTTTGATTGCATTTACTGTCAGGTGAACCGCCGCGACGAGTCAGAGACGCGATTCGTTGATATGGAACAA
Source organism: Planctomycetaceae bacterium (assembly GCA_020426345.1). GTDB lineage: Bacteria > Planctomycetota > Planctomycetia > Planctomycetales > Planctomycetaceae > F1-80-MAGs062. The sequence continues at coordinate 9,276 of JAGQQE010000246.1, read as the reverse complement.
TTGCTGTCCGAACTGGATTCGGTCATCCGAATCGTGATGTCGGGTGAACTCTTTCAGCATCCCCGTTTCTCCGCGACCGGAGAATCATTTCGGCGTCTGAATGACATCGCGTTTTCCGGGGATGGTGAACCCACCACATTTCAAAACTTTGATCAGATCATCGAACGGACAGCGGAGTTGAAGTCGAGTGCCGGGCTGACGGACACAAAGCTGGTTCTGATATCTAATGCCTCGATGTTCCATCGCCCTCACGTTCAACGAGGGCTGGCTCTGATGGATATCAACCAGGGAGAAATCTGGGCGAAACTTGATGCGGGTACTGAGGATTACTACCGGATGATTGAGCGAACGAAGATTCCTTTTCGGCAGATTCTGGACAACCTGCTCGCTGCGGCTCTGGTCAGGCCCATTGTTATCCAAAGCCTATTCATGAAGGTCCATGGCGAAGGTCCGTCAGCAGAGGAGGTGCTGGCATACGCCAATCAACTTCTTGACATTCAACGTCAGGGAGGACGGATCAAGCTCATTCAGTTGTATACGATCGCTCGTGCTCCGGCAGAATCTTTTGTCACGCCGCTCTGTGCGGAGGAACTGAATGTGATGGCCTTAGCTGTCAGGGGTATTGTTGATTGTCCTGTCGCGGTCTTTTGATTCATGACTGATTAGGAGAACGTCAGCGGATTGTGTTTGGATGTCCGCAGGCCCGAAGATGACGACTGATGGCAACTTCCATTGCGACGCGTACCGCTGTTGGGTTTGGCGTCATCATTGGACGACGCTGCATTTGTAAGGGAAGCGTCCGGGGAAATGCGACGCAGCATCGGCAGTCTGCGGCGTTGGGATGTTGTGTCAGCGAAAGGCTGATTTCAGGACGGCGATGCCAGCCATCGCTCAGGATTCAGCGGACGGTGGAACTCCCAGGGATTTGCCGCCATCAATAGCGATACAGGTGCCGGTGATCATCCGCGCGGACTGACTACAGAGATAGGCGATGGATTCGGCAACTTCTTCCGGGCTGATCATGCGGTCCCAGGCTCTGGCCAGCGGGCTTGCTTCAATCAATGCGCGAATCACTGGCTGAGGATCCGTCTGTCCGACAAAGTTTTCTTCAATAATTCTGGTGCGTTCCACAGGTCCGGGACAAACAGCATTGATTCGAATTCGGTCTTTCGAATGACAGAGGGCAAGACTTTTCGTTAGCCCAACGAGTGCCATCTTGCTGATGGAATACACCGGGTCATGACTGCGAGGCAGTATTCCCGCGTTACTCGCGACGTTGACAATGCTTCCTCCGGTCGCCTGCATCTTCATTCTGCTGATGGCTGCTTTGCATCCAAAGAATGCTGCCTTGAGATTGGTATCAATCACCTGTTGCCAATCCTGCTCCGTCACTGTTTCGATTTGAGCGACAAGACCCACCCCGGCATTATTGATCAGATTGTCCAGCCGCCCAGTGGTTTGGCTTGCGGCGTCAATCAGCCGGTTGATGTCGGCAACGTTCCGCACGTCACAGTGAACGACGTTAATTCCGGCCGCCTTCAATTCCAGTCTGACGGAATCGGAGAGTTCGATATCTGCTGCGAAGACATGGTGGCCGAGCCTGGCGAAATACAAAGCCGTCTCTTTGCCGATACCAAAGCCAGCGCCTGTGATGACGGTCGTTTGAAGGTCTTGTGTCATTGCGTCGGTGTACAGAGTTTTCGATATCAAAAGAACCTGACATCGCCGGTTCACGTTGCTGAGAATCACCGTCACCTGTCTGAACGGTATTCACGCGCACAATGAATGCGCAGGAAGAGTGTAGATTGTCTGGCGACGACGATTTTGGAAAGGCCGCTGCTTCAGAACTGCGTTGTTACGCGGCTTTGCGACTTTTCTGTGGCGCGGCTTTCGTTTCTCCATCCGCGTTCTGAGGAGTTCGAAGACGAACAGGTTCCAGTGAAGCAGGCTGGTGCCGTGCGACCAGTGAAAGCACCGCGGGCAGTGGAATCAACGCGACATACAGGCAGGCTGCAATTCCGGTTGCCAGCAGAACACCGACGCTGAAGAGTCCCCGATGTGCCGATATCATCAGACTGCCGAACCCAACGATGGAGGTCATCGAAGTCAGCAGGATACCATTCACCGTGTCAGCTGACGGCGAATACTCAACGGATCCCCGCTGCAATTGCCGCCGGTAATCGTGGAGCAAATGAATGCCATTGTCTACACCAATGCCGAGAACGAGCGGCAGCACAATCAGGTTGACAGGATTCAGATCCCATCCGCAAAGGGCCATCACACCCAGCAGAATAGCTCCGCCAGCAATGGGTGGCAGCAGGGCAAACAGTGTATCACGAAGGTTTCGGGAATCGAGTACCGTGGCGATGAATCCCATGAGTCCGATGGCGATGCCAACAATCAGGTGCGGATTCACTTCGCCACTGCGCTTAAACATGGTGTAACCGACGAATGCAGCGACTGCAATCGGTGGAAGGATCGTCAGCAACTTCTGGCCGGGGCGAAGGAAATCGAAGAGCAGGAACAATGAGATCACGGCCAGAGAATAGACTCCCACCGTTGTGTAGCTGTGGTGCAGCCGGCTGGCGGATTCATAATTCTGGATGGGAACTCCGGAAATGTCGGGCGAGACGCTGCGGACTTCTCTTACGAATGCTTCCAGCGGTTCAGCATCCCAGATCGCACCTTTCGGGTAGACGCGAACCAGCCAGGACTGACTTTCTCTGCCCTCGACTCGTTCTGCCCTGAGAAATCGGGAAGTCAGTTCCGGTGGCAAGTCGCTGGGAATCACGGGATCCAGGGTCGTGGCCGTTGCAACCTGGCCAAGCTCAGCCAGTAGTGCTCCGGCGACCATGAACTGATACGAATTCAGCATGTCCGAGGCCTGGTCGCCGGGCATTTTTGAGAGCCCGTCAAGAAACTGATCCAGAGTCTCGGCCGACGCACGTCCGGTCACATTTGGCGAATCACGCAGTACGAAGTAGAGGTTTTCAATTTCCCGACCGACCGCATTTAGCGCGGGACGCTGAATGACGGGCGTGGATCGTGGCATTGAGTAGATGCGATCTCGCAGCTGGCGAATCAACTGAACCTGAGCTGCGGACGGATCCGGAGGCAGCAGGCTTGCCATCTCACTTACACGTCCGACGCTCGGAAGCTTCCGGAATTCATTTCGCAGGCGAAGTGCTTCCTCGTAACTCGGGGCGACAGCCACAGCATAAAGCAGTGACTCATTCGTCGATGCGTTCAATGCTGCCTGTGCCTGCACGGATTCGAGAGTGTTGTCCTGCAGGTTCATCAGATTGGAGTCATATTCGACGAGGCATTTCAAAGTGCCATCGTTGTATTTGAATGCTCGTGTTGCGAACGCGGCAATACAGACGACGCTTGTCGCAATGATGACAACCGGCCATGCCACGATCTTTCGGCGATAGAATTCAGTGGACCATGGAGCTGGAAGCTGTTCGATTTCTGTTGCCTGATCGGACAGTGCAACCAGGGCAGGCAAAAAGAGAAATGTTGCCGCGGCGCACAGCAGAATGCCCATGGCTGAGATTAAACCCAGTTCTGCCAGACCAGGAACGCCTGTCAACATTGCGCTTCCGAACGCCAGTGCTGTTGTCAGCGCGGACATCAGAATGCCGGTGCCGACGGTCTGAGCTGTCAGTCGCAGTGCATCAGGAGTTTCATAGAGTTCCAGTCGCAGGGCGACATAGCGGCTCAGGAAATGAATGGAAAAATCAATGCCCAGTCCAATCAGGATTACCGCAAACGAAACACTGAGAATATTCAGGTGGCCGATGGTCAGCGCCGCGGCTCCGAACGTCCAGCAGATCGAAACAATCAGGGTAAGAATTGCCAGCATGGGATGCCGCATACCTCGGAATCCGAAGAACATCAGCACACTGACAAATGCAAACGCAACAAGCGAAGCGTTGATCATGTCCGATGTGGTGCGCTGCATTTCGTCGTGTTCCAGAACCGGTATGCCGGTTAACGAAATGCTGACCTCATCCTTCATCTTTTCGAATTTTTTGCGAACATCCGCAATCAGTTCGCGAAGGCGATCAATGGATGGGCTGTTCTCATTGACTGCAGTGCTCTGAGCGATCGGGAATGCCTGAAGAAGTCCCACATTTCCGTCCGCATTGATCAGCCACGCGACATCAGCATCGCTCGCATTTTCTGTTGCGTCGATCGACAGCAGATCCGGCAATGGCGACTGGAACGTTTTCTGATCCGGCGTCTGTCCATTTGCGACCTGTTGCTGGAAACGCAGCAGACTCTGGGCGAAACGATCGGCAGACTGGTAAAGAGTTTCGGAAGCCGTCCCGTCTTTTTCGGCTCGCTGAATATTCGAACGAAGCTGCTGAACAAGACGATCTGTTCGAAGCAGATCCCATTGACCGTTGGAAACTACGGGAGCATACCGATCGACTCTTGCTGCGGTGCGTTGCAACTGCTGCTGCGAGAGGAATTGAAGTCCTTTTCGACGCAGGGCTCTTTGATCGATCCGATAAAGCACGTTGGAAAAGAGCGCGTCTTCACGCCGGAGTTTTTCTCCGAGGCTTTCTACCACTTCCTGAATTAGTTGCTGGTTCGCCTTTTTCGTTTTGACGACGACGATCAAATCAGACGTCGCCCCGAATGTGTCCGTATATTTGCGCCACGATTCGGCGAAATCCGCTGCCGGGTCGATCAGATCGGCACGACTGGTCTTGATGTTCAGCTGAGAAACCGTAACGCCTACCGCAGCGCAGGCGAGCGAAAGAATGCACCAGAGGGTAAACCTGGGGCGCGCAGACACCGCAACGACCAGCCACCCGAGAAAACGAGCGACCAGCGACAGGCGTTGTGCATTCTCGTCTGTTGCCGCCATGACCATCCCTGGCCAGTGAAAATTGCTCCGGAGCCCACGTTGTAACTCAGGAGCCGAAAGGAACTCAAGACAGGTGCCGTCCGTCTTTCGACCAGACAGCGCACCACCGCGCACGGAGATCTTCGTCCCCGTAACGACTGGGCGTAATCGGAGGATCGACAAAACCGTGACATCTGCTCCAGGGGATTTTCTCGTGCGAAGCGAAACCGGCAAGAATGTTCGGCGGTCCTGATCACCAACGTCCCATCTCTCCAGAATGGGTTGGGATTGGGCAGTTTGGCGTGTTTGGGTTAGCTTCGATCGGTGCTTCAAACAACCCGTATTCGATGCGTTTGAGGGGCTGAATTGCGGGAATCCGCAGAATGAAGCCCAAGTTCCTGACGATCCCACGGTGCTGGAACTGCCAAAATCGCGTCAGCAACGGTAGAGTTTACAGATCTCTCCTGCTGTAGTTCAGGCCCCGTATCGAACGCTGTCAGCGGCTGGCTTGTTGTTACGGCTTATCACTACGAAAATAAGGTCCAACCATGAATCTCAAGCAATTCCTCCAACTTACACTCACGACTGCCGCGGCTTCCGCGCTGTTGGCTGCTGGACTGATGGCTGATGAATCAGCATCGGTCCTGACGATTGGCTCCCCTGCCCCTTCGCTGGATGTTGAACACTGGGTCAGCGACGGTCACGGAAAATTCAAACCCGTGACGAAATTTGAGCCGGGTAAAGTCTATGTCGTCGAATTCTGGGCGACCTGGTGTGGTCCCTGTATCGCAAGTATGCCGCATTTGGCCGAGACTCAGGCGAAGTACGCAGATAAAGGCGTGCAGATTGTCAGTATCAGCGACGAAGATCTGGAAACTGTTGAAGGGTTTCTGAAACGTCCGGTGCGGGGTGGTGGGCCATCAGCAGACGATCCGGAAAAAAAACAGACATATGCTGAGCTGACCAGTGCTTATTGTTTGACAACGGATCCGGATGGTTCTGTTCAGAAGGACTACATGGAAGCTGCCGGACAAAATGGAATTCCGACCTGCTTTATTGTCGGCAAAGATGCAAGAGTCGAATGGATTGGGCATCCAATGGCAATGGATGAACCGCTCGAGGCAATCCTGACCGGGTCGTGGAATCGGGAGGAATTCCTGGCGGAATTCAAGAAGGAGCAGGAACGTGGCATGCTGATGTCAAAGCTTTCCGGCTTCATGCGAAAGGGTGATACCAAAGGTGCGTTGGCACTTCTGGCCAGGGCGAAAGAGTCCGCTGAAGGAGATGGAGCATACCTCGCACAGATTGGCCAGCTGGAGTTTCAGGTCAAAGCGTCGACGGCTCTGCAGAAGATTCAAAAAGGAGATGTGGCGGAAGGGCTGAAAGAACTGGATGAAGTGGATGCGACCGCCACGGAAAGTCAGAAAAGTCAGCTGAGGATGGTTCGGTTTCAGGTGCTTGTAAGTGTCAAGGAATATGATGCCGCAACGAAAGCTCTTTCGGATGTGGTTGGGTCAGGTGACGCGACACCTCAATTGATCAACCAGTTGACATGGCAGGTCTATGAGGCGGCAGTTGCAGATGAAGGGTTTTCTCAATCGCTGCTGCAAGCCTCAGCGTCCGCGGCCGAAGCTGCTGTAAAGCAGGAACCCCAAAATCCTATGATTCTGGACACACTTGCCCATCTTCAGCATCGCCTGGGTCACCTCGATGACGCCATTGCGACACAGCTGAAGGCGATAGAGAATGTTGACAATGCTCCGGATGCTGCCGCAGGTGAAATGGAGGAATTTCTCGCGAAACTGAAGGCAGAGAAAACGAAGACAGCCGAGTAAATCTCCTCGGATTCGGTCATCGCAGATCAGTTTTGGGCTGGCAGACTTCGTTCTGTCGGCCCATTTTTTTTGCGATCCAGTTGACGTTACTTTGCGGTGCCGGTTCCGATACTTTGCAGTGGAATACGACTTTGCTCAGATCATTCGGTCAGTTCAGCTCCGGATGCTGTGTTCGACTGCATTCGTAGTTGATCGTCCAGATTTTGCATGTGCTGACGGTACTGTTGATCAAGTACGTCAAATGTGACCCCGCTGATAGCCTCGAATGATGGTTCCACGTTCAGGGATTCTCGGGTTGGGCGATAGGCTGCAGACAGCAACTGCACAAAGGCATCTTTGTAGACCCCATCATCGAAGTGCATCATGAAATGGGTCAGGCCGGACGCCTGAGTGTATAGCTGCGCTACATGCGGACTGTTCTGGAAATCGGACTTGCCAAGCGAGCAAAACTGCTTCATTGGCATGTAAAAGCTAATCAGCGGATCGGCGCCGAGGGCTCGCTGCCTTGCCGTGTCAAAGCGCACAAATTCCGGATTGCCGACCGACAAGGAGCCCTGGTTGATTTCCAGGGATTCAAAATAACAGGCAAGTCCTTCGATCATCCAGAAGTTTGAGTTCTCACAGAGAACCCATTCGGTTGGCCTTCGAATTCGCATCTTTGCTGCTCGTATTCGAGCGGCCGCGAGTCGTTCATTCGATGTATGCAGATCCAGAATCTGGTGCGTTGCTTCGTGGTACACCGTTGAAAAATCGCTGGTATCTTCCTTCTGGTAGAAGAAGCTGGTTCGATCGGGCTGCGAATAGAATCCCGTCGTTTCAATTCCCCTGGGAATCAGGTGGGCAATGCGTTTGTTGTATTCCTCCGGAGTTGCGAAGTACTCGACCTCCATCGGACGGGATAACTGTGACTTTCGGCTGCTGCGGCTAACGGCTTCGAAACGTTTCTCCAAAGCCTGCGGAGTGTCAAAGAAAACAGCCATGTTTCTCTGAAGCCAGTCGTAAAAGACTTCCAGTTTCTCGGAGAGCTCTACACCTGCTTCGAGGCTGACATTGGTCTTCACTCGGAAATGCTCGCTCCGCACCTCCCAGGCATTCCTGAATTCCCGACGGATTTCAGCTTCCTTCTCCCTGCTGATCCAGTCAGATTTCCAGGGGCGAAATCCCTGTTCGTATCGAGCCAGCGTAGAGGATGGAATCCAGCCGAAACGGCTGTCGTAAATGCGCCCTTCACGTCGCATTTCCTGTTCAAAAGGAGAAACCCATTCGCCGTTGTACGCGGGATCCTCTGAGCGAGCCGGATCATGATAGAGTTGTTGCCCAAGAATAGACCTCGCAAATTCGTGGTCCGGGTCGAGGCGTACCACATCCAGAATCATGGAGAAAGCGAGTGATGGAAATCCCGAACGCAGTGCGGACCTTGCGAGTGTATACATTTCGGCAGCGCGTTCGGTTCGATGGTGATTCAACTGAAGACGCCATGCCTGCTCATCCTGGGAAAGTGACGAGAGGACGGCTGGCTGTGCAAATCGATTCAGGGTTTCGGATTGCTGTCGGTTCGCAAGTTGCCTTGCCAGTTCAATCACAGAAGTCGCCCCGTCGGCCAGGTTGCGTTCGGTACACCAGGCATGGACCTTCTGCAAATCGGTGTTCATCAGGTGAAGAATCTGCTGGCGCTTTTCCTGAAACAACCGATGCCGTCGTTCTCTCGTCGCATCGTCGCCAAGCACAGTCTGGCTGAGTGCGCAGGCAAGCAACACCGTCAGCACTGTAAATCGCATGGGGGTTCTTGACATCGTTCGTCTGCGACGGCGGTCGCTCTTTCTGGGGGGCATGTCTGAGATCCTGACTATTATTTGCGAAGTCCCAATTTTGCCTTTCGATCCGTGAGGATATCAGAACGTACCCGGCCGACGAAGACCGCTGCAGAATCTCCGGAGGTCAGATGTTGATCCCTTACCTGAGCCGGTGATGCGTTGCTGCATGAATTCTCGATGCTGGAGAACAAAGATTTGCCTCCATGGAAAATTACTGGGTGTTCCCCGCACCTCGCTCGAATTTTGTGACATTGGCATTGTCAGTAGTGGTATGGCAACTACGATCCCCTTACACGGTTCAGGTTGATGGATCCTCCACGGATAGATGGCGAGAAGGGCCGACTTTGACGGTGCCTTAGATATTGCAGACTGAGTGATCTGGCCAGACCGTATTGTCTCGCAGGGGCAACCATTTCGGGTGGCTTTTGGAGCTGATTTCCGGTTCGTGGCAGATCGTTCCGAAGTACGGAAGAATGCCGTGTTTTTAGGGTTCTAATGCGGCTTCAGTGCGTTGAAGCTCCAACTTTCTTTGTTAAAGTAGCCCGGAAATTGGAAAGTCGGGCTCGTAACCTGATTTCAGGTAGGGAAGCCTTATTACTGGGAGGGTCATCGAATGATTCAAAGAAAACGAAAAGTGATCAAGCGTTTGGAAAAGAAGGCTCCGCCACCGACGGAGTTCCAGCAGCCCAAGAAAAGAAGGCCATTTACGGTCTTCCTGGTTGAAGACGATCAGTCGGTTCGAGCGTATCTCGTTGAGGCTCTTGGTGAG
>JAGQQE010000245.1 GCA_020426345.1 Planctomycetaceae bacterium | reverse complement strand
TGACCACAACGAATGGGCTCAACATGTCACCGCCAACCTGCAGACTCCCAAAGAACACCATCGCTGCCAGCACTGTGCCTGAGTCATCAGACGTTCAAAGACTCAGCTACCACCCTGCATTTTCGAATGCGGGGCTTTTTGTGTGAACGACAAGCACCGCCTTCGCTTCATTTGCGCGAGTCCACAGAGACTGGTACGCTGTCCTCGTGAAAGATGTCACCACCAGCAACTTCGGCCTGCTGATTGCGTTTGTCCTGCCGGGGTTCGTGTTGCTGTGGGGGATTGCTCCTTATTCGCAAACTGTGACCAACTGGCTGGCACACGCCAACAGCGACGCTCCCACCGTCGGCGGGTTTCTGTATGCCACTCTGGCGTCGGTGGGGCTCGGCCAACTGGTCAGCACTCTGCGATGGCTGCTGATCGATTCGCTGCATCACCGCACCGGCATCACGCCGCCGAAAGTTGGCTTCGCATCCCTCAAAGACGCCGTCGGGGCGTTTGACCGACTGATCGAAATTCACTACCGATACTACCAGTGGCATGCCAACGCATTGATTGCTGCGACCATGGCAGCGGTTCTGTACTGGTTCGCCCGAGGTTTGCGCTTTCGGGAGGTACTTCTGCTGATCGCCGTTGACGCGTTGTTGTACGTCGGATCTCGTGACACTCTGACCAAGTATTACCGGCGTGTTGACGAACTCTTGCGTCGAGATGACTGACCGGGTGTTGTGAGTCGCCGTTCAATACGATCTGCGATTTCCGTCAAGGTTAGCCCGAGCTTTCCAGCGATCGTCCGCAATTGAATCACGTCCAGTCGCACTTCACCTCGTTCGTATTTGCTGAACAGGGACTGGGTTTGGCCCAACAGTTTTGCCATCTGCACCTGAGTCAGACCAGACTCTCGACGAAGTTCCCGGATCACATCGGTCACCGCCGAATATTCGTCCGAATGAATCGATTTTTCCATTTTCCCGTTGCCGCCTTTCGAGCGGGAACGTAAAGTCAGAATCCGAATAGTCAAAGTACGACTATTTCAGTTCAGGCCTCCCTAGATTTTGAAAAGGAGAAATTGAGATGACGAATGGCGGTAGTCACAAACCCGTAAAGAAAGAGCCCGTCAAGACCAGCAAGCCCAAAACCGGCACAGCGTCAAATCAGAAGAGCGGCCAGTAAAGCGTAACCGTCCTGCAGCCCGCTTCGATGTGGCCTGCAACTCAAACTATCCAAAGCAGCCCGCCGATCCCAGCGATCCGGCGGGCTGTTTCTGTTTTAGGGGCAAGGTTCGCGCGACCCGCGTGGTGATTGTTTTCCTTTGAACGCTCTGGTAAGGTTTGAGTTTGCAATTCTGCTGCTTTTAGGATGTTCCGCGAGGGTATGACATGCCTTTGAAAGACGAATTTGTGCTCGTGAGCGAAGCTGCGGAGATGTTGGGCGTCTGTCCGAACACGATCCGCTCCTGGGGGGGCAACGGAAAGATCACTGAGTACCGACACCCGGTCAACGACTACCGCATGTTCAAGAGAAAAGAAATTGAACGGTTGATCAAGAAAATGAGAGAACCGATTCCGATAAGAAAATCCAAGTGAGTGTGACACCAAAGATGCACATTCCGTAACGCGACCGTTTTCAAACAAGATTGCCAACTGGGGCTGTAATGGACGTCTTCAAACTACGCGACAAAGTCATTCACGACTACGCCGAGTATGTCCGCAGTTTTGTACGGATTCGTGAAAGTCGCTTGCAGCAGTTTGTTGATGACAGCCTGACCGATCAAGCGCTGTGGCCACAGCCGCTGATTCAGATGAACCCCAGCTTTGAAGTGGGGGGGTGGATTGATGCCTTGGTTGAAAGCCAGATTCTCCACGAGAAATGTAAAGACATCTTTCGCATCAAGACGGAGCAGAACATCCAGGGATCGCCGATGCGTTTGCACAAGCATCAGGTCGATGCGATTGGTGAGGCACAGGCTGGCCGCAACTATGTACTGACCACTGGAACCGGATCGGGAAAGAGCCTGTCGTACATTATCCCAATCGTGGATCACGTTCTGCGTAAGGGGCGAGGCAAAGGGATTCAGGCCATTGTCGTTTACCCGATGAACGCGCTCTGCAACAGCCAGTATGGCGAGCTTGAGAAGTTCCTTCGCATTGGATTCGGCGAAGGAAAGGAGCCGGTGCGGTTTGAACGCTACACGGGACAAGAGACTCGCGAGAAGCGAGAGGAAATTACCCGCAATCCGCCGGACATCCTGCTAACCAATTACGTGATGTTGGAACTCCTGCTGACGCGTCCGTTCGAGCAGGCACTGGTCAACTCCGCCCGCGACTTGAGTTTCCTGGTGCTCGATGAGTTGCATACTTACCGGGGTCGGCAGGGAGCCGATGTGGCGTTGCTGGTGCGCCGCGTGCGTGAAGCCTGTCATGCAACACGGATGCTCTGTGTTGGCACTTCGGCCACCATGGCGAGCGGAGGCAGTTACGAAGAACAGAGAAAGGAAATCGCATCCGTCGCCTCACGTCTATTCGGAACAGACGTCAAACCCAAGTCAATCATTGGAGAAACCCTCAAGCGTGAATCCCCGGAATTGAATTTTGCTGACGCCAGCGTTTTGGAGGGCCTAAAAAGCGACATCTCCAAAACGAGTGGTTTCCCATCCGCATACTCCAGCTTTATCGAATCACCGATGCCGTGCTGGCTCGAAGACTGTTTCGGCCTGACGCGAGAAGAAGGAACCAACCGGCTCATTCGAGCAACACCGAAGCGTATGCGCGGCGAAGATGGAGCAGCGACGCGACTTTCCGCTCTTGTGGGAATGTCGACAGATGAATGTGAAGAAGCAATCGAACGGTGGTTGCTTGCCGGCTGCAATTGCGAGCCCCATCCCGAAACTAATCGACGGCCGTTCGCATTCCGCTTGCATCAATTTATCAGTCGCGGTGACGCCGTCTTTGCTTCTCTGGAAGAAAACGACGCCAGACATCTGTCGATTAGCGGTCAGCAGTTTGTGCCCGGCAGTCAGAAGTCAAAGATACTTTTGCCGCTGGCATTCTGTCGTGAATGCGGTGCTGAGTATTACTCGGTCTGGAAGCACACAGAAAGTTCAACGGGCCGAGTTCACTTCCGCACGCGAGATTTGAATGACCGCGTTGACGACCCTGCGGAAGGAGAAGCTGGATTCCTTTACCGTGATCCTGAAAACCTGTGGCCAGATGATCCAGACGATGTCGTGGAACGGCTGCCAGAAGATTGGCTGGAAGAACACCGTGGTAGGATGCGTGTTCGCAGTAATCGGCGAGACGACGTACCACAACCGATTCTGATCGCACCGGATGGAACGGTATCAGCAGACGGGCTGATGTTCGCCTTTACAAACACGCCGTTTCGGTTCTGCCAGCATTGCGGAGTCTCGTACCGCGTTCGACGGGGCTCATCCGATTACGGTCAGCTGGCCACGCTTGCAAGCGGCGGACGCAGCACCGCAACGACGATTCTCAGCCTGACCAGTGTGCGATTTCTGCGAGAGGAACAGTCACTGCAAAGCTATGCGAGGAAGCTGCTCAGCTTCACTGACAACCGGCAGGACGCCTCACTTCAGGCAGGTCATTTCAATGACTTTGTGGAAGTCAGTTTGTTGCGGTCAGCGTTGTATAAAGCTGTGGCGGCTGCCGGGAGTGACGGAATTGCTCATGATGAACTTACCCAGCGGGTCTACAAAGCCCTCGACCTGCCGTTGGAATTGTTCGCACGCGAACCCGGTGTGCAATTCGCGCAGCGAGCTGACACGGAACGTGCATTCCGTAATGTTCTGGGCTATCGCCTCTACCGTGACCAGAAGCGGGGCTGGCGTATCACATCACCCAACCTTGAACAGTGTGGACTACTGAAGATTGAGTATCCGTCGCTTATGGAACTCTGTCAGTCAGAAGAACACTGGCAAGGAACTCATGCCGCGCTGACCGGGGCATCGCCAGCGACTCGTGAGCGAATTTCCCGAGCCCTGCTGGATTATTTGCGTCGGGAACTCGCGATCGACGTCGATTACCTGACCACAGAGTTCTTTGAACGACTGCAACAACAGAGTTCTCAGCGTCTTCGCGAGCCTTGGGCCATCGACGAACAGGAACGTGCTGAAATTGCGTCTGCCGTTTTCCCTCGTGGTCGACGTCCACATGACAGACAGTTCTACACTTACCTGTCGGGACGCAGTGGATTCGGAATCTACCTTGGTCGCCCGACAACACTCCCGGAGTTTGATCGTTCTGCCGGCAACCTGCGACTTGTCGACAAGGACTCAATCATTCAAGACTTGTTTAACGTATTGGCAGGCGCTGGCTACGTCGTGCGAGTTGTTGAGCCTTCAGATGACGAGGACGATCAACCTGGCTATCAACTATCGGCTTCGGCAATGCAGTGGCAGATGGCAGATGGAACCGTTGCATTCCACGATCCAATACGCGTTCCCAATCCACCGCAGGAAGGCGGACGCACCAACGACTTCTTCGTAAACTTCTATCGGACGGTGGCTGGTGAACTTCGTGGTTTGGAAGCGCGCGAACATACCGCTCAGGTTCCGTATCAGGAACGTGAGCGCCGTGAACAGGATTTCGGCTCGGCAAAACTGCCCGTTCTTTATTGCTCACCCACAATGGAGCTGGGCGTGGACATTCGGCAACTGAATGTCGTCAACATGCGAAATGTTCCGCCCACGCCTGCAAATTACGCTCAACGCAGTGGCCGCGCCGGTCGCAGCGGGCAACCAGCGTTCGTGCTGACCTATTGCACAACTGGAAGTTCACACGACCAGTATTTCTTCCGGCAGCCGGAGCGAATGGTCGCTGGCGCGGTCAGCCCGCCGCGACTCGATCTCGCCAACGAAGACCTTGTCCGCGCGCACATTCACGCTATCTGGCTTGCCGAAACCGGCGAGTGGCTGGGGAACTCACTTACCGACTTGCTGGACGTCGAAGGGGTCAACCCAACACTGACAATGCTGCCCAGTAAGAAAGCCGGGTTGTCCAAATCCTCCTCGATCGCGGGGGCACGGGCAAAAGCTGAATCCATTCTTCAAACGATCTCAACAGAACTCGAATCTGCGTCGTGGTTTACTGGTGAGTGGTTGAAGCAGACCCTGGATCACACGTTGCACGCGTTTGAAGATGCCTGCCAACGATGGAGAAGCCTGTTTCTTGCAGCGAAGGATCAGTTCGAGCGACAGAACGCAGTCATCGGTGACGTCGCATTACGCGCTCAATGGGACGAAGCACGTCGATTGCGACGCGAGGCAGAAGCACAGATCGAATTGCTGACAGATGCGAAGAACGTCATCCAGTCGGACTTTTACAGTTATCGGTACTTCGCGAGTGAAGGCTTTCTTCCGGGCTACAACTTCCCTCGTCTGCCGCTATCAGCGTACATACCTGCGCGGCGACGCATGAAAGGACAGGACGAATTCCTGTCACGCCCGCGATTCCTGGCCATCTCGGAGTTCGGGCCGCGAGGCATCATCTATCACGAAGGTTCCCGTTACATCGTCAACAAGGTGATTCTGCCCATCGCGGATGGCGACGCTCCACTGACGGGCGCAGCCAAGCAGTGTGCGGACTGTGGCTATATGCACGAACTGAAATGGGGCGAAGCCGGCCCGGACCGGTGCGAGAACTGTGACAGTTCACGGCTTTCCCGAATCGGATCATTGCTGCGATTGCAGAATGTCGCGACCAAGCGACGAGACAGAATCAGTTCGGATGAAGAAGAACGATTGCGAATGGGGTATGAGCTGCGGACTGGCCTGAGATTCAAGGAAGTCGGTGGGTTACCGCAGTATCGAGTGGCGGAAGTCACGGGCACAACTTCATTCGATTGCAGCTTGACGTACGGGGACGCGGCGACGATTTGGCGAATCAACCTTGGCTGGCGTAGACGAGCGAACCGGGACCAGCATGGGTTTGTACTTGACATTGAAAAAGGCTACTGGCAGCGTTCCGATCAGTTGCCCGACGAAGAAGACCCCGGCGATCCGCTGGGGGCTCGTACACAAAGGGTTGTGCCGTTTGTAGAAGATCGTCGGAACTGCCTGATCTTTGATCCGTCCAGCAGATTAGACGCGGGTGAAATGGCGGCGTTACAAGCAGCGCTGAAGAAGGCCATTCAGACGATATACCAGCTCGAAGACAACGAACTTGCTGCGGAACCGCTGCCATCAGTGGACGATCGTCGTCAAATACTATTCTTTGAATCGGCAGAGGGTGGTGCGGGTGTCCTGCGTCGCGTCCTCGAAGACCAGAATTCGCTGTCAATGATTGCCGAAGAAGCCCTTCGCCTTTGCCATTTTGATCCAGCTACTGGCGATGATCTCCGACGAGCCATCGGCGCAAACGAAGACTGTGAAGCGGCGTGCTATGACTGCCTGATGAGCTACTCGAATCAGCGCGACCACGAGTTTCTCGATCGCCAGCGTATTCGCGACACGTTGCTCGATCTCAAACAGGCACAGGTCAAAGCGTCACCCGGCATCAAGTCTTTTGCTGCCCATCTGGCATCGCTCAAGTCGCAATGTGATAGCCAGCTGGAAAAGTCCTGGCTTGATTATCTGGCTGCAAGACATCTCAGACTTCCAACAACGGCCCAAAAGTTCTACGACGAATGTGGCACGCGACCGGACTTTGTCTACGAAAAACAACACACAGCGATTTATATCGACGGTCCGCCACATGATTTCCCCGATCGTCAACAACGCGATCAGGAAAAGAACGCCGCGATGGATGACTTTGGCATCACAGTGCTGAGGTTCCATCACGAAGCTGATTGGGACGAGATTATTGCACTGCATCCCAATATCTTTGGTGTCGCACGGGAGGTTGTCAGTTCGGTCACGGTTGCGGCAGTCGAAGAAGATGAGGGACTCGATCTCGATCTGTTTCCGACGCCCTGGCATTCTCTCCTTGAACAGCTTGCCAATGACGGCAGTTTGCTGATCGAACCTGGTGGTGATGTTGCAGCAAATGGTCGTGTGCTTGGCTCCTACGTCATGGACATCGCCAGGAATGACGGACATCTCTGGGTCGTCGATGCGGGTGAAGATGGCATCTCAAAGCTACTCGAAGCCATTCAGTCACAGGGGCAAAAGGCGATTGCGGTCGACCCTGCTGACGCCACAGCGGCAGATGCAATCCTCTCAGCACTGGAGGGGGCGTGATGAGTGCAGTCAGCATCTCCAAGACATTCTCTGCGTCGACTAAAAAGCTCAGCACGCCTGACCGTGGCCGCGTGTTGGACTTCCTGACGAAGTTCATGGAAGACCCCGGCAGTCCTGGATTGAACTTCGAGACGATCCAGGGTGCCAAAGATTCCAGTATGAAGTCGGCTCGAATCACTCAGGACTTGCGCACCATCCTGCACCAAAGCGACGGCATGCTGACGCTGTTATACGCGGGCCACCACGAGGATGCTTACCGTTGGGCGGAGCATCGCCGAATTGAAAATCACCCGGTGACCGGAACTCTGCAAATCGTCGAGACCACTGAAGGCGTGCAGGAAGCGATCAAAGCCTCTCAACCGCAATACGAAACACCAAGAGTATTCGCCGACTACGACGATAAGTACCTGTTGAGTCTGGGCGTCCCGGAAGACTGGCTCACGATTACACGGCAGATTCAAAATGACGATCAACTGCTGGCTGTCTGCCAAAAGCTCCCCGAGGAAGTTTCCGAGAGCCTGCTGACGCTTTCCACTGGCGAACTGGTCACGCCGCCAAAACCCGTCTCTCCAACAACACCGGTTGAGCAGAACCCTGATAACCTGCGACGATTTTGGGTCGTGCAG
Organism: Planctomycetaceae bacterium; assembly: GCA_020426345.1. Lineage (GTDB taxonomy): Bacteria > Planctomycetota > Planctomycetia > Planctomycetales > Planctomycetaceae > F1-80-MAGs062. The sequence goes on along the minus strand of JAGQQE010000245.1, from coordinate 1,964 downwards.
GATGCTGCCGAGTTGGCCAGCATTCTTGACGGACCCATCGAAGATTGGGTCCGCTTTCTTCACCCGTCACAACGATTGCTGGTCACAAAAGACTTCAACGGACCCGCCAAGGTTTCCGGGGCGGCAGGCACTGGTAAAACCGTTGTTGGGATGCACCGGGCACGCCGTTTGGCAGCGGAAGGCAAGCGAGTGCTGCTGACGTCCTACGTCACAACGCTGTGCCGGAACATCGAACACAACATTCATATCCTTTGCGCTGGAGCCCAGCAGGAATTCGATGCTTCGGTCGAAGGGCGTATCACGGTCAGCACGGTCCATAAACAGGCACTCGCGTTTGCCAAAGCGTCCATCCCCAAAATTCACCCGGTTGATGCCGACAAGATCGAAGCCTTGATCAAACGGCATCATGGGCACGGCGGCTATCTGTTCGATACCGGATTCCTGTCTCATGAATGGACGGGTGTGGTCGAACCGCAGGGGATTTCCACTTGGGACGAATATCGAGACGCAGTGCGTACTGGTCGCGGCAAGCCGCTCACGATCAAACAACGTAAAGATTGCTGGAAAGTTTTTGAACGCGTGTGGAGCGACCTGACCGCAGCCAATGCTTATCCATGGTCGGGAATCTGCCGCGTCGCCCGCGAAGCGATTCAGGATGGAAAGGTTGAGAGTCCCTTCGATGCCGTCGTCGTTGACGAAGTTCAGGATTTACAGCCGCAGGAACTGCAACTGGTCAGCGCTTTGTCAGCCACGAATCCCGGAGACCTGATGGTGCTGGGCGACGCCGGCCAGCGAATCTATCCCGGTGGGTTCAGCCTGAAGAAGCTGGGCATCGACATTCGGGGCCGCTCACACATCCTGCGGATCAACTATCGAACCACGGAGCAGATTCGACGCTTCGCGGATCGCATGATGGCCGGTGCTTCCGACGACTTTGACGAAGGGACCGAGGATCGCCGCTCACAAAGTCTCTTGAATGGGCCGTCACCCACAATCAAGCAATTTGCCAATCAGTCAGAACAGGAAGCCTTCGTCCTGAGTCAGATTCAGTCATTGCAGACGCAGGGAATATCTCCAAGAGAAATCGCAATCTTCGCTCGCTCCGGCAAGTACCTGAAACCGTTGCGAAGCGTATTTCATGACGCCGGGCTGGACATCAACGATCTCAGCGACAACGAAGACCTGAGCGAAACAGGCGGCATCAACCTTGGCACGATGCACCGCGCGAAGGGGCTGGAATTCAAAGCCGTCTTTATCGTCGATTGTAATCACGACGTTGTCCCACACTCGTACACACTCGGCAAGCTCCGTGATCAGGGCGACTACGATGCGGCCTACGAACGCGAACGACAGTTGCTGTATGTCGCAATCACCCGCGCTCGTGACGAAGTCTTCGTTACGTCAGTCGGCAAGCCATCCGAATTCCTGAAACAAATAGATAACAGTGCGGGAACCAGTTCATGAGTTTTACTGTAGGCACATTAGTCAGAGCACGCGGCCGTGAATGGGTCGTGCTGCCGGAATCGAAAGACGACTTTCTGGTCGTGCGGCCATTAGGTGGCACTGATGCAGAAGTCGCTGGCATCGACACGGAGCTCGAAACAGTCGCTCCGGCCAGTTTCGAGCTGCCCAATCCGGCTCGCCTGGGCGACTTTCAATCCTGTCGTATGCTTCGAGACGCGATTCGGCTTGGATTTCGATCCAGCGCCGGACCATTCCGGTCGTTTGGCAAGATCGCCGTTGAACCTCGCCCCTATCAGCTGGTGCCACTGCTCATGGCACTCAAGCTCGATCCGATCCGCCTACTGATCGCCGACGATGTCGGGATTGGGAAAACGGTGGAATCATTGTTGATTGCTCGCGAACTGCTCGATCGCGCCGAAGTGCAGCGGATGGCCGTCCTGTGCCCGCCTCACCTGGCTGAACAGTGGCAGGATGAACTACGCGACAAATTTCACATCGAC
>JAGQQE010000244.1 GCA_020426345.1 Planctomycetaceae bacterium | reverse complement strand
ATACGGCTGGAACTGCGGATTTGGCGACTCACGGCAGTCTGCTCAATCCTGACGACGCGAAGACACTGCAGGAAACAACGACTCGCTATGATGCTCTGGGGCGCAGCATTGCGAGCACCGTCTGGATGCAGCCGCTGGGCTGGTGGATGTTTCGGCTCCGTCGATTGCTGACTTTGACAGTATCGCCGGATACGGATGGTCTGAAGACGCTCTACGACGTCGATCTGACAGATGGCGTTGGTCTGGAAGTTACATTGGCTGTCCTCCATCGGTTTGCGGTTTTGATTGCCGAATGCCAGAATTGACATGCATTCCGGAATAATCAGTCTTTACAGGGTGATTGCTGTATGATTCACGTAGCTAAGCCTACCCAGCGGACAATGGCTCGAATGATGACAATGGTTCGAATGATAACGTCCCTGTTTGTCGTTGCTCTTTGGCAATTGCCCGTTTTAGTCGCAGACGAATTCCCCGAAGCTTTCAATACCGATCCGGCCGATTCCAATCCACCATCACCTGAAGAGATGGTGAAGCTGATTGACGTGCCGTCTGGATTCAATGTAACTCTGTTCGCTGGCGAGCCCGATGTGCAGCAACCGATCTGCATGGACTTTGATGACAGGGGACGTCTCTGGGTTGCGGAGAATTACACCTACAGCGGTGGTCCCTACGAAACGAAACTTCGTGACCGAGTCATCATTCTGGAAGACACCGACGGTGACGGTAAACATGACTCTCGAAAGGTCTTCTGGGACAAGGGCTTCATGCTGACCAGTCTCACGTGGGGCTTTGGCGGTCTGTGGGTTCTTCACGATGGTACTCTGTCCTTCATTCCGGACAGGAATGGTGACGATGTGCCGGATGGCGATCCCGTTGTGATGCTGGACGGCTGGAGCAAGGACTGCGGTCACAATTTTGTGAGCGGCCTGATTTGGGGCCCTGATGGATGGCTCTACGGACGACACGGAATCGTCGACACGTCTTATCCCGGAATCCCCGGAACACCGAAGGAAGAACGTCCCTTCATGAACTGTGGCATTTGGCGATACCACCCGACAAAGCACCGGATTGAAGTGGTTTGTCACGGCACAACCAATCCATGGGGACTGGACTACAACGAAGATGGTCAGTTCTTCATGACCAATAATGTTCAGGGACATCTCTGGCACGTCATTCCCGGCGCGCGATATCAACGCATGTATGGTCAGGACTTCAATCCCTACAGTTTTGAACTGATGGACATGACGGCCGACCACTATCACTGGGATACAACAAAGAAATGGAATGAAAGCCGCGACGGGGTTGCCAACGATCTGGGCGGCGGACACTCACACGTCGGCGCGTTGATCTATCAGGGTGACAACTTTCCGAAAGAGTATTTCGGGAAGATCTTCATGTGCAACACGCACGGCCGCCGCATCAACGTAAATCGACTGGAACGTCAGGGCAGCGGCTACGTGGGCAAGAGCGAACCGGACTTCATGCTCGTGAAGAATCCCTGGTTCCGGGGCGTCGATATCAAGATGGGGCCGGAGGGTGCCATGTATGTCGCTGACTGGTCGGACAACGGAGAATGCCACGACCACGACGGAATTCACCGAACCAGCGGACGAATCTACCGAATTGCTTATGGGACTCCAAAACTGAGCGAGGCACAGAGACTAACCCTGACTGCCGGAAATCGCGTTGAATTCCTGAACCCTGACTGGATCAACAGGCCAGACTGGTTTGGACGGCACGCTCGCCGAGTTCGGCAGGAAATGGTTTCCGACGGTGAGCTCTCTGGTCAATCCCTTGCGTCAAGTGTCAGTTGCGAAACTTCGCTCCGCCTGTTGTTTACCGAAGCATTTAACGGCAACACCACAAAGCAAATCGAAGCAGCGTTGAACTCGACTGAACCTCTGGTTGTTGCACAGGCGATTCAGTTGGCAGCTTCGACACCGGAACGCCTGACCCAGCACTTTGCGACTCTGAATGCACTTGCAGTTCGACAACAGGAAGCACCAGTCCTGCTGTCGTTGGTTTCCATCCTGCAAAGGATGTCTCGATTGAACCGCCATAGCCTGGCCGTTCGTATTCTCGGCAACCATGACAACCTGCAAACCATCGACACCGATACGAAACTCACGCAGATGACTTGGTACGGAATTGAACCGGCGGTCGCGGATGGAATGTCTATCCGACTCCTGAATGGGTCAGGAAAACTCAGGGAGCTGGCGATCCGCCGCGTTGCATGCGATTTGCAGTCGAAACCAGCTGTCGCTATGGACGCACTGGAATTCGTCGCTGAAGGTGTGGCTGCCGAGCAACCGCAAACCGTAGCGAGCCTTCTGAGGGCGTTTCGATCCGGTCTGGCAGGTCTTGCTCGAGTCAATCCCCCTCAAGAATGGCCGACAATTGAAGCATCACTCCGCAAGTCGACAAATTCCAGTGTCATCCGTGAAACGGATGCGATCGCCCTGCTGTTCGGTGACGGAACGGCCGTCGCTGAGTTGCGCACGCTGGCGGGCGACAGTAATCAGGACTACGTCGCTCGTGATCAGGCTATTAAGTCTCTGGCTCAGGCCAGGGACAGAGATTCAATTCCCGTGTTCTTCAATCTGTTGGGGGATCGGGCAGTCTACGGCACTGTTATCACAGCATTGGCCAACTTCGACCATCCCGACACAGCAAAGCAACTCCTGAATCGCATGGGAGGATTCAAGGACGGTAATCGCGGGCTCGCGATTGACACGATGGCCAGCCGCAGGACATGGGCCGATGAACTGATTGCTGCTGTGGAAGCAGGACGCTTCGATGCCAGAGAGTTGACGGCTGCTCAGGTGCGGCAGCTTTTAACATTCAACGACGAACATATTCGCAGTGTTCTCGAAGCCCGCTGGGGTGTCGTTCAGGAAACACCGGAAGCCCGCAAAGCGGCGATCGAAAAGTGGCAGAAGGTGTTGACAAGTGAGACTCTCGCAACGCCAAATCTGGATAACGGCGCGGAACTTTTCAGGAAGAACTGCGCCGCATGTCACAAGCTCTTCGGTGAAGGGCAGAGAATCGGACCTGACCTGACCGGCGCCAACCGCAGCAATCTTGAATATCTTCTGATGAACATTATTGATCCGAGTGCCGTTGTCCCCAGACAATTCACAACGTCCGTGGTCGCATTAAAGGACGGTCGCGTGCTGACCGGCGTTATTGTATCTGAAACCGATCAGGTCCTGGTGATCCAGACGGACAAAGACCAGCTGACAATCGCGCGAAATGATGTCGAGGAAACCCGGAATACGGGTAAATCCCTGATGCCCGACGGAGCCCTCGACAAACTCACACCGGATGAAGTCCGCGACCTTTTCGGCTTCCTCATGTTGCAGCCATAGTAAGGGAACGAAAGCGGCCAGCGACGCGGGATATCCTATCATTTCACGCGTCGTAACTGAACAACTTTCGATCCACTGCTGGCTTCTGCCGACGACAGAAAACGGCGGTCGACCCGACCTTTTCAAACAATACCAGTCCTGGTTTCAACATGACCTTTGAACAGGCCAAAACACCTGCCCACCTCGCCATGGATCGGTCGAACCTACGTCTCCCGCGCGCACAAGGCCTCTGCTGAATACCGTGTTTCAGGCCGCGTCAGGCCGGGCCGGGCCGATGGAACGTGCTCCGCCGTCCTTGTGGCGGGCTTTGAGCTCGAAGAGACCAAAGATTTCTGAAGCGTTCAGACTCAGCGACACGTTTTCGTTGTCACCATCCCCCAGAACCGCCATAAACAATTCACGCTTCTCACGGAGCACTCGATCAATGCGTTCTTCAATCGTGTTCCGGCAGATGAATCGAGTCACGATGACCGGGCTGGTCACGCCGATGCGGTGAGCTCGATTGATGGCCTGATCTTCAATGGCAGGATTCCACCACCGGTCATAAAGAAATACGTAGTGTGCAAACTGCAGATTCAGTCCCACGGCGCCGGTGCCATAGCTCATCAGAAGAATGTGCTTGTCGGGATTATTCTTAAACTCTGCCAGAATAGGCTCGCGTTTCGCTGTGGGGACTCCGCCATGATAGACCAGCGGACCGAACTGTCGCAGCTGTGGTTCCAGCCAGTCGATCGTCTTCGTCCACTGGCTGAAAAGGATGGCCTTGCCTCCGCTCGCGCTGATCTCCTCCATGTCCGCCACAAGCCGTTCCAGTTTGGCGCTTTCATTCGTCAGCGGATCATAGTTGGTGATCTGCTTCAGCCGCATCACCAGTTCAAAAACATGCTGGACAGTGATGGAATCGCCGAGATCATTGAGCTGAATAACACCTTCTTTTTCCGCTGTCTTGTAGGCATACTGCTGAGCCTCGGTCAAATCCAGCTCGGCATCGCGATCAATTCGCGGAGGCATATCCTTCATCACCAGATCTTTCGTTCGGCGCAGGATATGTTCGCTGGCCAGTTTGGATAGCTGTCGCAGGTCCGGCGATGAACGGGGAGGAATGACTTCCATAAATTCGAACAACGCCCCAAGCTCTTCCGGACGATTTTCGATTGGGGTACCAGTCAATGCCCAGCTTCGGCGACGTTTTATCGCGCGGGCCGTTTCTGCAGTTCTCGAATCACGATTCTTGATTCGCTGGGCTTCGTCCAGAACCAGCAGATCGAACTTTGGTGCTTCCTCCGGCGTCATCTCGGCGAGATCGCGCGTCATCGCTTCGTAGTTGCAGATCAGAATTGGTACGCCCGGCATGGTCCAGAGCATTTTGCGGCGAGCCCCACTGCCTTCAATCGTGACGATAGGAAGCTCTTCCGCCCATGTTTTGAATTCGCGCTGCCAGTTGGGAATCAGCGGCTTCGGGCACACCAGCAGTATGCGCCGGACCTGACCACTCCGCAGAAGCAGACGTATCCCGGTGATCGTCTGCATTGTCTTGCCCAGACCCATTTCGTCGGCCAGAAGTGCCGAGTGCCGCGCAAAGAGCCAGGCGATACCTTCGTACTGATAGGCAAACGGCTCGAACGGCATGATCAGTTCCTGCCCGGCCAGCCAGGTTTCCAGCGGTGGCTGAAGCAGATAAAAAAGTCGATCCTGCAGCGACAGTGCGTTGGGAGGCGGCTTGATACGAGTCAGTTTGCGAGGTGACTTGTCAGCCACTTCCGAAGGCTCTTCCTGAGCGGCGTGGACCGGTGGCTGAATCGTCTTCAGCTCGTGACCATCGGCAACTGTGGTTTTGGCCTCCTTCGGCGGAATGAATTCAACACCTTCCGGCAGAGTCAGGCCAATGCATTTGATCGGAATGCGTCTTGGTTTCCATGAAGGCACAAACTGTGGCTTTTCTATGAGTGCCACGGGATGAGCATCAGGGCAGGGCAGCCGCGTCAGAGCCGGATTAAATCCTGTCTGAGCCACACCAGCCCGAGGTGTGAGGTCAATTTGTGTCGTCTTCGGTTTGCTGTCAGAAGACGCGCTGGCAAGGGATTCACCAATCATCGTGTTCCCTCCTGTCAGCGTGAAAAAACGGTCTTCACTGTTTCTGCGAGGGCCTCGCGTACACGTTCGAGCGGTTCGCCCAGATCGGCCTGATCGGGGATCAGATGACAGCGTTTTTCGACGGAACCGGCATCGCCTGTATGGGAGTCATGAAACCGCAAACGTTTTGTCCCAACCTTTAACGCCGACGGTGACTGAGCCGTCGAAGTACCGGTCTGATCATCAGTGCAGGCCACAGGAATTGAAGTGTGGTTTCGAAGTTCCAGAATATTCGGGTCACTGGTGACAATGAAGTCCGGCTTGATCGCAACGCGTTCGATGAGCGTGCTGCCAATCAATTCGCCCAGAAGCCACGGTCGCAGTGTTGCGCCATAGAGGATTTCCTGAGTGCGATTTGGCTTGACCGGTGTCGTACATTGAAACTCGAGTGGCCGACCGTTCTGATTTGTGATCAATAATCCGCCAACGGTACCTCTCCCTTCAACCTCCATGGTTTCGAGAAAGCCAAGTCGAAGCTGATCTGTCTTCGATGGACCGGACATCCAGTGCTACTTTCTAAGGGAGCAACATTGAGTGATTCGTTTACAATCGGCAGCAATTGCCGATTTGCAGCGTGTCTGCTTTGAGTGTTATTCATGTTGAAAGGAAGGCACACGCCTGAGGTTGATCGTCGAAATGATCACGCTGGCTTTAGCGGTTCAGCCTCCGTGAAGATCGGACTGGGCAAACGTCCGAAGTTTGCCGTCAGATCATTTTGATCGGCGTAGGGGTGTATTGCCGACACGATTCCATATGCTTCGCTTGATTCGCGTCACTGCTGTTTGGTCGTCTGCCGTTCTAACGGAGGAATCCGATGATTCGTTCCTGTGGGTTCAAATTCCCGCCTTACCAGCTCACACTCCTGACTGTGCTTGGGTGCATACTGTGCAGTTCTCTGACGATGGGCGACGACTGGCCCCACTGGAACGGCAAGAACCGTGACGGGATCTCTGCAGAGAAAGGCATCCTCCGTTCGTGGCCGCCTGAAGGATTAACGGCTGAATGGAGCTGCGAAATCGGAACCGGTTTCAGTTCGATGGCCATCGTTGATGGTCGAGTCTACGCAATGGGGCATCTCGACGGGGAAGAAATCGTCTGGTGCCTGAATGCCAGCGACGGCCAGGTTCTGTGGACCCATCGTTACAAGAGCCAGCTTCTGCCGAACCTGCATGAAGGTGGCCCCTGTTCAACACCAACCGTCGACGGAGACTTCGTCTACACCATTGGAAAGGAAGGCCAGTTCTATTGTCTTCATAAGACTGACGGCACGATTCAATGGCATGTTGAACTTCAGAAAGAGCTCGACGTTAAAGTACCGGAATGGGGATTCAGTTCCTCACCTTTGATCCTGAACAACCAGGTTCTTCTGGAAGGCGGGCGCATCGTCTCATTCAACAAAAGGAATGGGCAGAAGCTCTGGCAGTCCGATCGCCATGCCGCGGGATACGGGTCAGTTGCCACCTTCGAATACGACGGACGAATTCTGCTGGCATCACTCGATTGCGATGGCCTTCGAGTCAGCTCGTCAGAAACGGGCGAAGAGTTAGCCTTTGCGGAATGGAAATCTCCCTACGAGACAAACTCCACCACGCCAATTATTCAGGGAAACCAGATCTTCATTTCGACCGGTTACGACGTCGGATGCGGGCTTTTTGAGTTCGATGGGAAATCCCTGAAGCGGATCTACAGCAACAAGAATATGCGGAACCATTTCAACAACAGCGTCCTGCTGGACGGCTGGATTTACGGGATTGACGGCAATTCTCATAACGGACGGAACGCTACGCTCAACTGCATCCAGTTCAGTACCGGCGAACTTGCATGGAAACAGCGAGGCCTGGGTTGTGGTTCGCTCATTGCAGCGGATGGAAAACTGATTGTTTTGAGTGAGAAAGGAGCGTTGGTTCTGGCAGAACAATCAGAAAAAGGCTTCACTGAGCTGGCAAGGTCCGAGTTGCTCAGCGGCCGATGCTGGACAGCGCCTGCTCTTGCCAATGGATACCTGTTTGCTCGAAACGCAGGCGGAACCCTGAAGTGCGTTAAACTCCCCGGGGAGCAGCAGAGCTCAGACTGAGAGCATGAACAGATTTAACAGACGGACATCAGTCACCGGGGATCCCGGCAACAAAATATTCGTGCCGATCCCCAAGAGCATTACCCCGCCATTAGCTTTTGCCTGAACACAAAGAATAGCGCGCCGAGCAGGCAGATGCCCGCCCAGAGATAGTCGAGCGTTGGCTTTTCCTTCAGGTAAATCCATGCAAAAGGAACGAACACAGAGAGCGTGATCACTTCCTGGATGATTTTCAGCTGGCCGACATTCAGTTCCTGATGCCCGATGCGATTCGCCGGAACCTGTATCAGGTATTCGAACAATGCAATTCCCCAGCTGATAAGAGCAGCAACAACCCAATGACGGTGGGCCATGTTCTTCAAATGTCCGTACCAGGCAAACGTCATGAAGATGTTGCTGCATGTCAGCAGGCCAATCGTCAGCAGAATTCGAGACATAAACCGTCCAGAGAAAGATTTTAGATGGCAGTCCATCCTGAAACTGTGGCTGGAACTGCGGGACACAACCGATGCCTGGGAATTCTTGCGAATTCCGTTATAAGAAGCACCACCTGATTCCGTTTTGAATGACCTGTCGCTTCGAAGTGACTTGTCGCTTGACTTCATCACGAGGTAAATCAGCGAGATGATTGTCTCTTTCAGTGAACCTGTGATCTCACCTGCCGGAGGGTTGCGACCGTGAGACAATGCCGATCAGAAACAACGCGGGCCACGACTTCCGGGGTTTCACGGAGGCGAATTCTGCAGGCGGGCGGAGCAGGGCTGCTTGGCCTGAATTTACCCCAGGTTCTGCAGGCTGAGGAAGAGGGACTACGCATCCCGCAACGAGCAAAGTCCGTGATTTTCCTGTTTCTGTTTGGTGGACCCAGCCAGCTCGAAACTTTCGATATGAAGCCGTTGGCTCCGGACACAATTCGCGGCCCCTTCAAGCCAATCGCAACTCGAATCCCCGAACTGAACATCTGCGAACACCTTCCACGAACCGCCATGGTCGTTGATCGATGCTCAATCATCCGTACCATGAGCCACAGTTTCAACGATCACAGCGGAGGCGGCCATTACATCCAAACCGGCCAGCGCTGGCACGTTCCAATCGGTGCAGGTTTCAATGTGACCGAAAAAGACTGGCCAGCCATTGGCTCGGTGGTTGACTACGCAATGCGAAGCGATGCATCCACCGGATTAACCTTACCCAACTACGTCGTGCTCCCGAATTCACTGGGAAGACTCCAGGACTACAAAGTGCTTCTCAAACGTCCGGGTGAAACAGCCGGGTGGCTGGGACGCGGCTATGACCCGCTGACCACGCGTATCGATAAGCGAGCCCCCAAAGATAATCCGTATTGGCGAGACTGCACAGACGAAGAACTTACGTTTCAAATCGACGGGCTGATAAAGAACGAGTCACTGAACTCAAGCCGCCTGAACCAGAGGCGATCACTGCTGGAACAGTTTGATGACGCTCGACGACGCCTGTCGGCCAGCAGCGTGGATGAGTACGATCAGTTCCAACAGCGAGCCTTATCTCTGGTCACGTCGGAAGCGACCCGTCGTGCGATGGATTTGAAACTGGAATCTCCATCGCTGCGGGACAGGTATGGACGGCACCTGTTCGGCCAGTCAGCACTGATGGCCCGACGAATGGTCGAAGCCGGGACTCGGTTTGTGACGGTCCACTATGATTGCATCGATGGCTACAGCTGGGATTCACACCAGAATAGTACAGATGTCAAAAATCATTTGCTCCCAACTCTGGATCAGGCTCTCAGCACACTGATTTCAGATCTCGATGAACGCGGAATGCTCAACGAAACGATGGTTGTCTGTATGGGCGAAATGGGCCGAACTCCAAAAGCAAACGCGAACTGGGGACGAGATCACTGGAGTACACTGTTCCCGGCCGTGCTGGCTGGTGGAGGCATCCGACGTGGATACGTTCACGGTCAAACGGACGCCGATGCCGCGTATGCCACAACAACACCCGTCAGCCCGGAAAGTCTGGCAGCGACAATCTATCACGCAATGGGAATCTCCCATGAATTGCGAATTCCGGACGCAACCGGCCGACCAACTCCAATTGTCCCTGGCGGTGAGCCCGTCATGGAACTGTTTGTCTAGCCTGGCAGCCTGTTGAAGAACGGGACTGGCTCGAACAGGAGACCAGAAAACACGATGGTTTCCAGTCAACTGCGTGCCTGTCCTGTTTTTTTGAACGGAC
>JAGQQE010000243.1 GCA_020426345.1 Planctomycetaceae bacterium | reverse complement strand
GCTGAATTAGCCGGGAGTTCGAACGCAAATTGCTTGCTCATGGCACAATATCCGGTAGGCAGGACCACGCAACGGAGGAGACAAAAAAGCAATCAGTCAATGCCTGACTTGCTTTCTCCTGAAGGGTGGCATCGTGGGGCAGGGGACTCTGAAATCAGAGAATATGGTCAGGTATACAGTGAAAACGAAGGGGCCTCAAATCAATCATTGCAGGCGCAAGCCGATTCAGCCGATTTGGGATGAACCTGGGATCGATTTCTGCCATTTCACCACTTTGTCGACGTTTGTGTCCCAAAAGTGGCTGACACAGAGGATTGGGTGATATGGCTGTTTGACGCTCCACAAGGTGCTGGGTATTGTACCCGGCTTCAAATCCGTGGCCAGTAGTTGGCGACGGCGGGATTTGGCCACCTCCCGAACGACGGTGGCGTGTTGCGTGTCGGAATTCGATTCTCGTCCTTCGACATTCACACAATTGTTCTGTGCTGGTGTTTCTTACCCGCCAAAGGGTCGAAATCACTGGCTGCGACCATTTCGGTCGTATCTTACAGGAGATCGGCAATGGCTGAGATTGTGGTGAAAGAGATTCTGGATGCAGGTGTACACTACGGACACCGTTCCAGTCGCTGGAACCCTAAAATGCGACCATACATTTATGGTCGTCGGAACCAGATCCACATTATTGACATTAAGGAAACCATCCGCGGACTGATCCGGGCTAAAAAGTACCTTCTGCGCGTTGCCGCTCAGGGAAGCCTGGTTTTGTTCGTCGGCACCAAGCGACAAGCCGCAGCATCCGTGGAAGAACTTGCCGCAGAAGCAAAGATGCCTTACGTCACTGAAAGATGGCTGGGGGGCACCCTGACCAACTTTCGAACTGTTCGAAGTCGCTTGAAGCGACTTGAAGAACTCGAACAGCTGCGAGAAACCGGAGAGATCCGCAACTACTCCAAGAAGATGCAGTCGCAACTGACACGCGAATACGAAAAAATCTACCGAAACCTGAACGGTATTCGTGAGATGAATCGTCTTCCCGAGTGTCTGGTGGTTATCGATCCGTCGAAGGAAAAGAACGCCATTCACGAAGCAAAGCTGCTTGGCATCAAGGTTGTGGCGTTGATTGATACGGACTCGGATCCGGATACAGTCGACCTCGTGATTCCGGGCAATGACGACAGCCTTCGATCAATTCGACTGATCGTTCAGCACCTGACCGACGCGATCAAACAGGGACGCAGCCTGCGTCCTGAAGAACCACGAAAGTCAGATCCGTCGAGCGAACCAAAAGCCGTACCAAACGTTCGCTGATCCAGCTATCTTCACTGAAAACTTAACTGACACGATCAGAATAAATGCCACATGCGTCATTCGGGTGCATGTGGCATTGTCAGTACATCTACGGGAGAATGAATATCATGGCGGAAATTACAGCCGCAGCAGTGAAAGCCCTGCGTGAAAAAACTGACCTTCCAATGATGGAATGCAAGAAAGCTCTGACCGAAGCCGGCGGAGATGAAGCAAAGGCCATCGAAATCCTGAAGGAACAGTTCAAGAAGATTCAGGTGAAACGGGCAGATAACGCAACGGAAGAAGGCCGCATTTTTGTTGCATCGCGCGACAACGGCGCTGAAGTCGCTATGGTTGAAATCCAATGCGAATCCGCTCCCGTTGCCACTGGTGAGGTTCTTGGAAATCTGGGACAGTCGATGGCAGACCACCTGCTGAACGGCCCCGGAGCTTCCACGCCCGAAGAACTAATGAGCCAGACTGCGGATGGTGCTTCTGAATCTTTCCAGACGCAGTACGAAGAAATTGTCAACAAGATTCGAGAAAAAATCGTTGTCAATCGAATCGTAAGGATGGAAGGCCCCGTTGGCGCATACGTGCACCACGACTTCAAGACGGGCGTCCTCTTCAAAGCCTCCGGTGAACCAACCAATCCGGAAATTCTTCGGGACGTTGCAATGCACGTGGCGGCCCTGCGTCCAAGTGTTACCACAACGGACGAACTTGATAAGGCTGCGGTTCAGGCAGAACGAGATCGACTGAGTGCAGAGGCAAAAGCCAGCGGTAAACCCGATAACATCATCGAGAAGATGGTGGATGGCCGCATGAAAGTATTCTACGCCGAACAAGGCGTGCTGCTTTTCCAGCCATTCGCAAAAGACGACAGCAAGACCGTAGCTCAGGCATTGTCCGAAGCTGGTGTCGAAGCTGTCAGCTTCCTCCGCTGGCAGGTTGGCAACTAACCGCCAGGTGAATTCGAAGCCTGGTCACCCGCGTGGGGCCAGGCTTTTTGTTTTCCGGGGTCTCACTTCCCATTCATTTCAGATTCACTGGGTGCAGCTATGGCTGAAAATGATGTTCCGGTTCAACCAGTCTACAAACGTGTCCTGCTGAAAATCAGCGGGGAAAGCTTCTGTCGCGAAGGCGAATCTGGCATTAGTATGTCAGAAGTCGCGTCAATTACTCAGCAGATCAAGACGGTCGTTGCTTCCGGCGTTCAGCTGGCCATCGTTTGTGGCGGCGGTAATATTCTTCGCGGCAAACAGTTCGCGGAAATCAGTGAGACCATCGTTCCTTCGACAGCCCACTACATGGGAATGCTGGCCACCGTCATCAACGGTCTGGCCTTACAGGATGCCCTTGAGAGCATTGGGGTCGCAACGCGACTGCAAAGTGCAATTCGCATGGAGGGCGTTGCCGAACCATTTATTCGTCGACGTTGCCTTCGACACCTGGAAAAAGGGCGAGTCGTCATCCTGGCCGCTGGCACGGGAAGTCCGTTCGTCACGACGGACACAGCAGCCGCCCTGCGTGCGCGTGAAATCGACGCCGATGTGGTCCTGAAGGCCACCAAAGTCGACGGTGTCTATTCGGAAGATCCGATCAGGAATCCGCACGCCATTCGCTATACCGACATTTCCTTTCGCGATGTCCTCGAGCAGAACCTTCAGGTGATGGATGCACAGGCCATGCATCACTGTATGGAACACAAGATTCCAATCGTCGTCTTTAACTATCGAAAGACCGGTAACATTGCCCGCGTAATTTCCGGAGAGCGCATCGGCACTCGAGTCACAACTGACGGTCGGCCCACAACGTAATCGCCATTGCCGAAGCTGCCTTACGGTGCCCCACTGGCTTCCCTGATGGCTTTGACCAAAATCTCCGGTGAATGCCCATCCCGATAGGCGCGATGTCTGTATTGGAATCGCGAGATTTCTATCCAATTCATGCGCAGGTAGCGGTTTTCAAATAAACTCTTCACAATCCTTGCGTACAAGGACGCTGACAATCATCTGCAGAGCATCTGCCAGCGTCTCGTCTTCCAACCCGCCTCCCACCGTAAGGAATCTCACATGCCGAAACGGTTTCACCCCATGTCTACCCGGTTCGCATCCGCTGTCGCTTCAGTGGCTGTTGCAGTCCTGTTATCTCCAGTTGATACCATTGCCGCAGAGACGGCACGAGGCGTTGTGTTCGAAGATGCGAACGGCAACGGCGAGCGAGATCAGGGGGAACGCGGGATCGCTGGCGTTTCCGTATCGAATGGCGAGGATGTCGTTCAAACTGCCTCCGACGGGACATACGAACTCCCTGTGACCGATGACACAATCCTTTTCGTTGTCAAACCATCGCACTATCAGACGCCAACAGACGAAAATCACATACCAAGGTTTTACTACGTCCATAAACCCAACGGATCTCCCCGAAATCTAAAATTTCCGGGAGTTGATCCTACTGGTCCTCTTCCATCGACAGTGAATTTCCCACTGACGAAATCTGCTGAATCCCCGGCATTTGACGTTGTGTTCTTTGGTGACCCGCAGCCACGCGACCAAAAAGAAATCGACTACATCGCTCACGACGTCATTGAAGGACTCGTGGGGGAGGATGCTGCTTTTGGAGTAACACTTGGCGACATTCTGTTCGACGATCTCAGCCTGTTTGACAGCCTGAATCGCACCGTCGGCAAGATTGGAATACCGTGGTACAACGTCATCGGAAACCATGATATCAATTACGCCTCTGAAACTGATGAGCTCAGCGATGAGACGTTCGAGCGTGTCTACGGCCCTGCCTACTACTCGTTCAATTATGGCAACATTCATTTCATTTCTGTTGATGACGTACACTGGATGCGGGACGGCGATCGCAAGTTCTACCGGTCCGGACTGAGCGAAAGGCAACTGACATTCATCGAGAACGATCTGGCGAACGTTCCGCAGGATCAACTCGTTGTGGCCATGATGCATATTCCCCTGGTACGCTCCACACCATGGCTTGAACCTCGTCGGGAGAAACTGCTGCGTTTGCTGGAATCCCGCGAACACTGTATCTCTCTGGCCGGACACACGCATCACCATGAACACGTCTTTATGAATGAACAGGATGGCTGGAAGGGCTCACGGCCGCATCACCACATCATCAACGTAACCGTTTGCGGTTCATGGTGGTCAGGAAAACCATCAGAAGAGGGAATTCCACACACGATGTGTGCTGATGGCACCCCCAATGGACACACGGTGATGCATTTCGATGGAACGAAGTACCAACTGGAATACCGCGCTGCTCGCCGAGAACCCGAATACCAGATTCGCATCACAGCACCTGAGGTAGTCGCCGCGGCGGATGCAGAAAAACAGATCTTCCACGCGAATGCGTTCAACGCGATGCCGAATGCCGTTGTCGAGTGGAAGCTGGACTCGTCGTCAGAATGGATCCCGATGATTAGAGAGCTTTCTCCCGACCCATTGTTTCAAACCCTGGTTCAGGAAGAAACCCGGATCGGTGAGGCGTTGCTCTGGCGGAAGCTGCCCAAGCCTATGGTCTGTCCACACCTCTGGAAGGCTAACCTGGGAGTTGTGGAGCCAGGTACCCACTTGATCCATGTGCGGGCAACCAATTCCGACGGAATCGTCATGACTGGAACTCGCATCATCCGCATCAATTGAGCAATCGGCAAATTCAGAACCCTAACAGCGTCTGGTGGATTTGATCCATCAGGCGTTTTTTTTTCCACAGCAGGAACGGAGATAAGGTTTCCCGGAGAACGATGAGATGAAAAAGTTCGACCGGCAATACTTGCTGACCTCGTGTTGAATACAGGCAGAGAATCGAGATGAAAACAATTCCCCCGGAGGCGCAAAGTGGTACCCGAGCAATCAATTGCCCCCAGTGCGGTGGTCTTGTGCAACCTGTTGCTGGTCACGAATATTTTACATGCCGATTCTGCACCTCCCTTGTATTTTCCACGGACCATCCTCTGGCAAAAGACCGCATCACCCCGACAGGTCAGATGCTGGAATCGCGTTGTCCGTGCTGCAGCGTTCCACTTGCGACCGGTGCGCTGGATGACCAGCCAGCAGCCTTCTGCGAAGAATGCTGCGGTGTCCTGATGAGTCGACCGCAATTTGCCACGGCACTGCGGCAGCGACGAGCGCGGCGGACAAATCTGGATTCCGAACTTGCCCCGCCAATCGATACACGTCAATACGAACGCCGGATTCACTGTCCCAACTGCCGCAGGAAAATGGATGTCCATCCGTATTACGGCCCGGGCAATGTGGTGATCGACTCCTGCTGCGACTGTAACCTCGTGTGGCTTGATCACGGAGAAATGTCCAGAATCGAACGCGCGGCTGGTGGCACCGAATCTGGCTGGAGACAACCGGATGCCGCTCTATGCAACCCGCAAAACGTTTCGTCGCTCGGCTCTCACCCCGTTGAATCCACCCACCCTCTACAGCAAATTGCGGACTGGCTGTTCGGTTGATAGCCTGCGTACGGAGGCCTTTCGAACGTCCTGAGGCCGCAGGAACTACCCGAGAGCAGGGCTGTTGGAATGAACGCCAGGTTTGTCATTCTGATCCACGATCACCCAACACTGCACTGGGACTTCCTTCTCGAGAATTCCAACACCGACCTGGCTGCCACCTGGCGTCTTCTTCAAGAGCCAAAGTGCAACGTCTGGGTTAACGCTCAACGAATTCACGACCACCGACGAATGTACCTGGATTACGAAGGCCCCGTAACCATGGGAAGAGGTACAGTGAAGAAACTGGCCAGTGGTTTATTCTCCCTGCCTTGTGAGTGCCTGATCTTCGAGCCAGATGGATCCACAATGCTAACGGAACATGCTGTTGATCTTACAGAGTTCCGATTTCATCACATCGCCGATGAAGACTCGCAAGCCGCGACCAAATGGCAAGTTGCGACGTTCCGCCGGAACGAACATGGCGAGGAATTCTGGCGTTTCATGTAGCGATAATACGGCTACTTCGAACGGAACACGGCGCTCCGGACCACCGCTTTCAGGATCGATTTCACGCCAAAGTTATCGATTCTGGTGGACTCAACGATGGAATCCAGATCCTGTCTGTCGGCAAACTGGACGGTGGCTCCGGTACCCTTGGTCAATAGTTTGGCTGCGAAGTTTCTCGCCAGAGACTCAGGGCGACTTTGTACTATCGTCCGAAATTCATCGGTATCATGGAAATGTTGACCGTCAGCCATATCGTAAGACGCATCAATCCGAACAGCACGATTCGAATTTGCTCGCCCTCCTGTCGCGTAGGTTTCACGATACCGACCAGAAGGGTCATAGTTTTCCAGTGCAAACCCAGGTGGATCTATTTTCACATGGCAAGATGCACAGGAATCGTTGTTTCGATGTTTGGCAAGTAACTCACGAATACTGGTAGCGCCACGAATATCAGGTTCGATGGCTGGCACACCCTGAGGCGGTGGCGGGATCTCTTCGCCAAGCAATCGTTCGCCAATCCAAACGCCGCGTGTGACGGGTGAAGTCGTTGTACCATTTGCGGTTACCTTCAGGACCGCACCCTGCGTTAGAATTCCACCTCGATGGTGCTCAGGTTTCAGATCGATTCGCTGCAGTCCATCACCGTAGACATTCTCGATGCCATAGAAACGAGCCAGGCGACTATCCAGGTAGGTATGGTCTGAATCAATCAGCAATTGAATGCTTTCATTTCGATCAAACATTTCCTGAAGATAGGCATGTGTCTCATTCAGCATTGCCTGTTGCACGATCACATCAAACGCTGGATACAGACGAGGATCCGGCTCGGTGAAGTCGATCAACCTCAGATCCAGCCATTCAGATGCAAAATCTGTTACGAAATGGGCCCCTCGCGGATGAGACAGCATTCGATCAATCTGACCATCAAGGACTCCAGGATCCTGTAGTTCTCCGCGGTCAGCAAGTAGCAACAACTCCCGATCCGGGGGGCCGTTCCAGAGAAAATAGCTCAGGCGACTCGCCAAAGAATAATCGTCCAACAGTCCCGGCCGCTCATTGAGGTAGAGAAACCTGGGTGAACACAGCACGCTTCGATAACCCATGCGGACAGCTTCTGCGAACGGCTGACCACCACGCAGGACGTTCAGTGCACTTTCGATGAACGGTCCGGCATCTTCATCACTCACAGGTCTGCGAAACGCATCCCCAATGAATGACCGCATCAAATCCCTCAGATCAGACTCACGGTTGTTCGTCTGAACCTGAATCAGCTGCCTGTCAGAACCAATCTGTCGTCGATTTCGTTCTGGCTTATCAGGAGTTGCCTGCACATGAAGATCGCCAAACAGTCGTTTCCTGATTTCAGCATCCGTCGCTCCATGGTGTACCCTCGCCATCGTCAATGAATGGAGGTTCACGCCGGCTACATCCTGAGGATCCCCTTCTCCGGCACCGACCTGCCCACCACTGAACCTTGCCATTTTCAGTGTCGAATCACCCGGCCGAACTTCAAGCATGTGTCCCGCAGGCAGCCATGCGTCGAACGTAAGTGTGCGAGGTTCATCTGACGCTTCAAATGCAGTGACCCAATTCAGCAAGGGAGCGCTGGACACACAAGGCCCGCTGCGAACGGTACACCACACGCCGTGGTTTTTCGGCTTCCTGCGAGCCGAAATCGTCAAATGAAACCGATACCAGCCATCCTGCGGCGCCGTGGTCGCTGGCAATCGCCCGTAGAAAATCAACCGGGACGACCAGACGACTGCCAGATCGCCAATCATTTCAGGTTCGCGACATCTTCGTTGGGGATTCTGTCGGGCAACCTGTTCCGCAGAAAAGTCCCGCGTCCATTCATCCGACACAGTCGCCGATCGACGAAATGATTCTGCCAGTGCTGCGTCCACAACCTTTAGATGCTGATCCAGTTGAAAATGCGACATCGATTGGCCGCTTGCGACAGTTGCGAAACCGTCGGTCCGTGGTTCCTCAGACATCAATGTTACCAGGGGAATGTCTATTCCGAGCAAATCATGCAGTGTTCGTTCCAACTGGAGATTCGTGAGTCTCCGTCCACGGACTCGCCCCTCACTGGCAAACAATTGTTTTTGGAATCGAACAAGCCTGCTCGTTGTATTCGTTACAAAATCAGATCGCAGTGTATCGTCCGGTTGATCTGCTTCGGCAGGAGGCATCTCACCCGATCTCACGCGATCGATAATCCTCACAAGGTTCCCGAGCCGGTCGCCTTCTGCATGGCCATTGACTAAATCCGAAAGATCCAGACCTCCATCCGGCTGTGCTCCCTGATGGCACTCGAGGCAGTTGTCGGTAAGAAACGTGCGTGAGTCCTTCTGGAGGATCTCATCCCATGAAATTCCATCGTTTGCGTCAACTGTCTCTGACGCATTGCCGAAAACGATCGCGCAAAGCGAGACGAAAACGAACACCCTACCTGTTTCCACAGACACTATCCTCAAGACCGACATTCAGGCTTTACAGTTTGCAGTTGAACATTGAGAGCAGTCAGCCTTCAGCCGAAACATGAACAGTTCAAATCGGTTCCTGAAATTCATCCCCGGCGTTGGAAGAACTATTCGCTGCCTGAATCCCGATTCCTGAGTGCCTGATAGACCTGCAGCACATATTCGCTTGGAACAGCGTAACTGACCACTCGATCTGCACGGGCGATATTCAGCCCGATAATTCGGCCATCAAGGCCGACAATGGGGCCACCACATTGTTCCGGATAGACATCCGAATCATGCTGCCAAACGTGAGGAAATCCACCACTGTGGATGCTCGCAAACTGTCCCAGCAGTTCAGGCTCGTCGCCATCATTACGGTACTGCTCAAGCAATGCGTCCGTTGTTGTAAATCGCGGTGTCAGAATAATCTTCATCGTCTTGATTTGGTCACCGCGAAGGTATCGCACAGAAATTTCTTCACCCGGTTTGTAGTGCGAGACTTTGTCAATCATCTGATTCACTGTTCGCATATCAATGCCATCGATAGACAGAACGATGTCTTCTGCCTTCAGACCGGATCGTGCTGCAGCACCGCCGGAAATTACGGATTGAATGAGAATTCCGGACTGACTGCCGTTCATTTCAGCGAGTTTCACTCCCAGAAAGCCTCGCGAGCTATTGGCCTGGGTACGCGTTTCGACGCTGACAACAGTGGGGATTAAAGGATTGCCGCGGGCGTCGGGAACAATGGCCAGCGTTCCCAGATCCAGCCGATTATTCGTGTCCCAAACGGCAACCGGCAGTCGACTGGCATCAACCTTGATCAACATGAGATCGTAGGCGTCATCGGAAGCGACGATTCGGAAGCGATAGCGCTGACCGTTGGAAAACACACACTCCGGTATGATTGTTTTTCGGACTTCGGAAGCCTTTGTGATGATATATCCATCAGAGCTCATCACGACCCCAAGCGCCACAGTAGGGCCTCCATCCTTGATCGCAACGACACTGTCTTTAACCAGCTGCATGGAAGGTCGGAACAACTTCAGCTGGTCTGGTGCTCGTTTCTCAT
>JAGQQE010000242.1 GCA_020426345.1 Planctomycetaceae bacterium | reverse complement strand
AGCGATGGTGTTTGATCGACGCATGGGCAGCCGGGCAGAAAAAATAATGAAGGCTGCACCGCGGCTGGCTTCACTGTTTGAGAGCAGCGATGCAGATCTCTACTCAGCACTCCGGATTCAACTATGAAGTTCTGGCTTGAAAATATGGTACTTTGGTATCGAGAAGGGGGCACTCGGGAACTCACCTTCAAGAATAATGCGGTTAATGTGATTACCGGAGACAGCCTGACAGGCAAGACTGCCATTTTGCAGGTCTTTGACTATTGCTTTTTTGCCAGTCATTCCAAGCTGCCAGAGAACACGATTAATGAAAACGTCGCATGGTATGGAGTTCGCTTTCACATCAACGACAAACTGTACACGATCGCGCGCACGTCGCTTGCGAAGGGTAAAGCCACGGATGGGTACTATTTCTCTGCCTCGGGCGAGATTCCGGAGTCACCAGAAGCGAAGTATGACGAGGCAACACTGAAAGCGATCATTGAGCCGGAGTTCGGTATCGACCGAAACGTGACTATTCCTTTCGGTGGAAAGACACTCAAGCTGGGATCAAAAATATCACTTCGTTATTTTCTTCTGTTCAACACCATCTCTGAAGACATCATCACCAGCAGCACTGTGTTCTTTGACAAACAAGAACAGCCACGATATGCCGAGGCGCTGCCCAGGGTTTTTGACCTGGCTTGTGGAATTGAACGACTGAGTAATCTGCTGGCGCGAGATGAGCAGAATCGACTGGAGGGAGAACTTCGACGATTGTCGCGTCAAGCGAATCGACTATCGACAGGCGAAACCGATTTTCAATCCAATCGAGTAACGTTGATCCGTCGCGCGAAGGAGCTTGGATTGTTGTCTCCGGATACTCCAGACATCGAAGCGGCGGATGCACTCCAGCAAATAGCAACGAAACCGCCCGAAATTGGCTCAACTGAGTTAACGTCGTCACGTCAGAGTGAGCTTCGGAGTGACCTTGCACTGCGCTACAGAGTCGTCAGAAACCTCCGCCTACTCAGGAAAGAGTATGACGAGTACCGCAAGATGTTGGGGGCGGTTGAAGATAGCCTCCGCCCAGTGGCGTTTCTGAGAAGTAATCTGAACGAGCTGGTTCAAACATCCATTTTTGATGACCTACTAAAGGTGATGGAAGTTGACCTTGGAAGAATTAAGAAGGACGTCCGTACTCGAGTCCCAATCGACACGAACATTGGCGACCTCATCGCAGGGTACCAAGCACAGATTGACAAGCTTCGGGATGAGCTGGACTTGCTCCCTGCTGACGCTGATGCCTTGGGGAACGAAAGAGAGAAGCTGCTATTTGTCGGTGAATTGCGAGCGAAGCTGGAGATATACGGAATCGAGGATGGGAAAGGCGATCTATCAGGGATAAACGAGCGGATTGCGGAATTGGAGAAGCAGCTGGCAGAGACCGCAGTCGCAGATAACCTCACAGAGAGAGAAATGTTCCTGAAGCTTCTCGAAGAGATCATTCTGGAATACATAAAGATGGCCGGCCCAGCACTTGGCAATTATCGGGACTACTTGCCAGTCTTCGATTACAAATCGAAGACACTGCACTTGAGAAAGCCGAGAACTTCGTTTACCGAGAATGTCGGGAGTAGCTCCAATCACATGTTGCTCCATCTCTTCCTGTTTCTCGCCCTGCAGGAATCGTTTAAGATTCAGCAGTCTCCATTCGTTCCACCGATCTTGTTCATTGATCAGCCGAGCCGCCCATACTGGGGCGATGGGGAAAAGAAGAAGGAAAAGCTGGACAACAGTGACGAGGAAAAAATGCGGAAAGCATTTGAAATCATGGACGCTTTCATTGGAAGAATGGCAACTCTCCACAAAGAAGAGTGTCAGCTCATTGTTTTTGAGCATGTGCCACCGTCAACTTGGGATGGCCTTCAAAATGTTCATCTCGTTGAGCGATTCACCGACGGGAATGCGCTTATCAAACTATCAGAATAGTCGGTACCTCGTCAGGCTCTCATCTGTTCAAGAAGGCCATCTGCATGTTGTTTGATCTGAATACACTGGCGGCAATCGAAGCAGTTGAAGGTTGGACCTTGGCGGCCACAATCGTCGTCGCCATTGCCACCGTAATTTATGTCAAGCTGACCCACGATCTCGTAAGGGCCGGAACCGATCCATGCGTGATCGTTTATCCTCGATTTGATGGAGGCACACATATTTTTTTGGTTATTGAAAATGTCGGCCATGGTTTAGCGCGTGATGTTCGGTTTGAACTATCCCGCAGCATCCCGAAGTATGCTGGGGGACTGAACACTGAGAGCGGCTACACAAAGGAAATGCTCACAAGTGGACCGCTGATTCACGGAATACCCGCTTTAAAACCCGGCGAAACGCGAGTGACGGTCTGGGGACAGTATGGTGGTCTCAAGAAGGCACTTGGTGACAGGCCTGTCAAAGTGACTTGTCGATTTAAGAAACTTCGAGGCCAAGTTGGAGTTGTGTGTGACGAAGATCTTGATCCAGTTGAGTGCCTGCTCGAAGTTGATTCATTTGCGGAAACACTGACCATTGGTGACTCAACAAAATCTCGACTGAATGAATTGGAGTCGAGAATTATGAGAATCGAAGATAGATTCTTGAAGTAACGTATCAAGAAAACTACCTGCCTCTATTAAACCTTGATTGCAGATTTGAAAAGACGCCACGCGTTGCCTCTCAACGCCAAGCCATTTTGAAGCAAATGAGCGGCCATCATTGCATTCTCTGGAGAATTGGGAAGGGTATTCTGATTCACTCTATGACGATACTGGAACATCAAAGGCTGACAGATGTTGTCGCAAGGCTGACATGTGCGGCCTTAACTCATTGTGTCGTAAAGTCCGACCCGCCTGGCGTAATTGTTTCGTGAGCTTCGCCAGTATCTGCCAGTTGCAGTTATTGAATGAAGGCAGTACAGCATTCCGGTCTGCGGTATCGCAGCACAGATGGTGCCCGAACGATGCAGTTCGCACAAAATCGAGATTGAAGAAGACTTCTCGTGGATGCACGACCGCCATGTTGGCTGTGCCGATGGAGATGATCGAGTAACTGACAACTTGATGGGCTCCGTCAAGATACAGGGCGACGCAGTGTTCTCGACTGTTATCTGTGAGCACTGACCTGACAAAATCGGCTACGTCGTTCGGTCCTTTGATGGTAAAGAGCATTGACGCTGTTTGCTGATAGTTGGCTCGGACCTCGCGAATGAATGTGTCTGTGTACCGGGCTCGTTTCCGAGTCTTTCTGATTGCCATCATTCTGTTCCTCCATGTTGTTTCACTTGCTGTCGGCTGCAGCCGGTTGTTTCAGTCCTTGATGTCCGCCATTGGCATCGAGTCCTGAATGCACGACAAGTCAAGGTGGAGCCTTTCGCGCAGCGAAAGCAGCAGTGGACGCCAAAGGCGGGAGCGGACCTTGATCTCGTGACAAAATCAGGACTGCCAACGCACGAACTCTTCCTTTTGTTGTTCGTGTCTCCGACGCGAGTTTTCCCGGTACGGAGTGACAGGCAACACTGAGAATCGCGTTAGGGATGTGCAGGGTGCGAAGCAGTCCGGCTTGCCGGACCGAGCGAATGCGGAGCCCGAAGCAGCCCGGGCCCGAAGGGCAACGCCCAGTTTTCAATCCTGAGTGTACGTGGGGAATTCAGCATGGACAGAACGCCGCTATTCGTAACCGTACCCCACAACCATTGTAGCCATGGACGGGATTCTGTTTCGGTTTGAGATTCATCAACCGAACAGGAGTGGAAGTGATGGGGCGGCAGATTGATTGGGGGAAGCGGCGGGAGTGGGAGCAGCGTCTGGCGAGGCGAGAGTCGTCGGGGCTGACGGTGGCCGAGTTTTGTGAATGGGAAGGCGTGTCGGTGGCTGCCTTCTATCAGTGGCGGAAGAAGTTCAGCAGCAAGTCGGAAAGCCGGCACTGGCCACCCCATGACGTTACAAGCACGAGTTGCGATGGTGATACTCTGAGATCGCCACTAACCGGCAGAGCTGCATTCCTGCCGGTGCATCTGACAGCATCCAGGACAGGCAGTGATTCGAAGACAGGCGATTCCAGGACAGGCGGTGATTCACGCGGACCAGCTTGGACAGCAGCGGCGTCTTTGCATCTCGAAGTCCAGTTGCCCAATGATGTGCGCATCATTGTTCCGATGTCCGATATCAACACTCTTCGAGACGTCTTGATCGCGGCCAGCGAGATCTCCTCAGTACAGGAGGA
The DNA here is from genome assembly GCA_020426345.1 of Planctomycetaceae bacterium. GTDB lineage: Bacteria > Planctomycetota > Planctomycetia > Planctomycetales > Planctomycetaceae > F1-80-MAGs062. The sequence goes on along the minus strand of JAGQQE010000242.1, from coordinate 5,591 downwards.
TGCGCGATGCTGACATGCCCCATGCACCTGCCGATCTACTTCTGCGTGCAGCCGGTGGACTTCCGCAAGAGCTTCGATGGACTCACTGGCGTCATCGCGTCGGTGTTTGAAACAAGTGTGCTCGACGGTCATTTATTTCTGTTCATCAACAAGCGGCGAGACCGCATCAAGGCCATGTGGTGGGATAAAGATGGGCTCGTGCTTTTCTACAAGCGACTGGAGCGAGGCACTTACGAAATGCCTCGAGTCTCCGATCAGTCAACGCATATCACACTGGATGCGACGCAGCTCTCGATGCTGCTTGGCGGTGTGTCACTGGCCGCAGCGAAACAGCGACGAAAGCGACTTGCGATGACGCGATGAAACGACTAACGGCTGATCAAAATCTTTGACTGCGAATCACACGAAAACGTCGGCGGGAAAGTTTTTCTGCCGACGTTTTTTATCGTCAAAATACTTCGAACATTTCGCGACGTTCGACGTATCACAGTTATGCAAGACGCATCCCACATTCCGACGGATCTGGACGCCTGCCGGTCGCTCATTGAATCGCAGGCTCGAGTGATGCTGGAGATCCAGAAGTCGAAAGACGATCTTTCAAAAGAGAACAGCGAGCTCAAACTTCAAATCGACAAGCTGATGAAGCAACTCTATGGGCCGAAGACTGAACGCAGTGTCGAAGACCCGAATCAGCTGCATCTGAATTTTGGTGATGATGAACAGGCTCGGGATGCACAGGCCGATGCTGTTGCGGAAGCCAAACGCATCGTGCAGGAATTCACGGTCCGACGTGAAATCAAAAAGTCGAAGAAGACTCGCAACGAACAACTGCCCGAGCATTTGCCGCGTTACGAAGTTATCGTTCCCATCGCAGACGCCGACAAATTCTGCGCGACTCACGGCGAGCGTATCATCATCGGCTACGACATCACCGAGACGCTGGAGTTTGAACGGCCACGACTGCGAGTCCGCGTGACGAAGAATCCGAAGCTGGCGTGCGTGAATCATTCTGAATGCGGAATTGCTCAGCCTGAGCGGGCGACGGGATTGGTGGAAGGCAATCGTTTTGATTCAAGCGTGGCTGCAGAAATCATCACAGGAAAGTATGGCTACCATCTTCCTTTCTATCGGCAGCAGGACTGGTTCGCTGGCAGTGGCTGGTGTCCGACTCGCTCAACTCTGCTGAACATTCTGGTGGCCGCCGAATTCGTGCTGAGACCACTGGCGGATTATTATCGCCGGCTGCTGATGACAACGGACGTGATCGGCTGCGACGAAACGCGAGTGACATTGATTACACCAATGACAGTGCCAAACATCGCCGACGATGCTTCGGTGCGAGATCGTCGTCGTCACGAAGTTCTGTCGGAGGCCATCGCGAAAGAACGCCCCAGTCTGAATGCTCGCATGTGGGCGTATCGCGGGGTGCATATTCCGATCAACGTGTTTGACTTCACGGTCAGTCGCGAACGCTACGGGCCCGATGATGTGCTGGCGGACTTTCGCGGCTTTCTGATGGCGGACTGCTGGAGCGGCTTCAAACAGATTCATCTTCGCAGCGACCTGCGCATCACGCGTGTGGCGTGCATGACGCATGCGCGTCGCCACGTGCATGAAAGTCGCGCAAGTCATCCGCAACAGGCGAGCGTCCTGCTGGCGATGTTTCGGCAGTTGTATGATATCGAGGATCGCGCGAAGGAATTGTCAGCGGATGATCGTTTGACGCTGCGTCAGGCAGAGTCTGTGCCGGTGCTGAATCGGATGCGAACGTATGTCGACAGTGGTGCCGTGAGTCTTCCTCATGTACTGCCGAAGAGCGACTTCGCGCAGGCGGTGAACTATCTCAACAATCACTGGGAGCAGTTAAGTCTGTTTACAACCAGTGGTCGCATCCCCATCGACAACAATGATGTGGAACAGCTGATGAAGCAGGTTGCCGTGGGCCGGAAGAATTGGCTCTTCCTCGGCAGCCCCGATGCCGGGACTCGCGCGGCCACGCTGCTGACATTGATCAGCACGGCGGTGCGAAATGATCTGGACGTGTGGGCCTACCTCAAGGATGTCCTGGACAAATTGCTCGCTGGCTCAACCGACTGTGCCTCCCTGCGAGCTGACATCTGGAAACAGTCGCACCCCGAATCCGTCCGCACCTACCGCTCCGAAGAACGCCGCGACACCGCCAACCGCACCAAACTCACTCGCGCCCAACGCCGACTACAGAACGCCAGAAAAAACAACTCGGCCAAGTAGGCCGAATCGCTTGAACTCACCAACGGCCGCTATGGTGCTGGAGTACGGTTACGCTATTCCCTGACTTCCATCTCAATTTCCGCTTCCACCTCAGCTTGCAGGTCGAGTACTGCGGTTCGCAATGGTTCGTAGATTGGAATCTCCTGTCCCACAATCTCGAACGTTACCACCAGCGTGTATCGAGCGACCGCTTCCGGGTCTGTGCTCCACCCTTGATGGCCACGCACGGCAATACAGAAGTCTACAGGAAGGGCGTTTGAACGGATGATCGTCCAGTCTTTCTGAACCGTTCCCACGTTGCGGCGGATGTCCGGAATGGCTCCCCAGTTGCCGCGAGATTCGATGGTCCAGCCTAAGCCGCCCGGACTGGCCGGTGGTGCAGCGTCGCGTTTCACTGCTCGGTCACAAAAATCAGAGAATGGCTCCCCTCGACCACTATTGATCCAGTCCAGCCACGTGGCAAGGTAGCCCTGACGGGTCCGCCGAGTTCGACGAGGCGCTGCGGCATACGAAAGTGTCACTTCGATGCGTATGTCAAAATCATCGGCGGGCGAACGCAGTTTGGCCGGAACCGGAACCTGATAAACATGACAGTCGCCAGGGCCGAGGGATTGTTCTTCGTGTGTAATCAGTGTCGTCCGGAAATCTGTGTTTGTGGTGGCACGCTCCATATCGGGGATACCGAACCCCAAACGGCGGAGTACGTTCGCTTGTTCATCTGGCGTCAGTTGCGACGCCCATGCAGGCCAGCGGGCTGACTGCACAATGAGAGCGCGATACAACAGGCAGGATTCGTCCGGGAGTATTGACTGTAATCGCGCCGCGATTCTCGTCACTTTCGGAGCAGCGAAGGATGTACCCACTTCGTCGCGATCAAATGCAGGCCCACCATGCATGGTTGAACGAACGAGTTCCGGATAGCGATCTCGACCGAGCATCGGGACATCGACATCGGCGGGGTTGTTGCTGCTGACCAGAAAATCGCCACCGTATTCAACCACTTCCGGCTTAATCGAATCCCAGATTCCCAGACCGACTCTGCTGAAGGCCGATGGTTGGCCGTCCTCAGTTGCGACGCTTTTCCAATCCTCGTGTTCAAAGGCCCCGTAGGCGACCGATCCCACAGTCAGGGCCTGCAAGCTCTGACCGGGATTGGCCACTCTGCATACAGGTTCGCTCAGGTAATCTGGATATGGCTTACCTGCGGCCAGAAGGTCCGCAACTCCTGAATGCGGAGCTGGTCGCGACGGCTTCAGATTGCCAGCGCTTTGGATAATCAGAATGTCGTAGTCGTTGCAGAGTAGATCGATCTCGGCACCCCATGCAGACATGTGTCGTGTGCGACAGGGCGAGTCGGCATTGATCGACTGGTTGAAAATGCGGGTTTTGCGTTGGCCTTCGTTGAAACGTTTCACGACTTCTCGAAGAACGCTCGGCGGGAAAGCCGTTAGCGGCATACCACAGTTCTTGTCGAGAACTCGTGCGTTCTGGATCCACGTTTCGAGCCGCACTTCGCCGGACTTTGGAGTCAATTCGCCGTGCAATACAGCTCCGGCCACGCGTGTTCCATGACCACCGGGGCGAACATAGTCGGCAACATCCGTATTCGAAACGCCCGGCAGAAAGCAGTGCGACGCGGCTTTGTCGATGCCCGGTTCAAGCAGGAAATGCTGTTCCTGAATTCCGCTGTCGATGACGCAGACTGCTGGTGCCGACTCCGGTGGGGGCAATACAGTCAGTGCTGATTGAATTGCCTTCAACTCACGGGCGACTTGCTGGGGAGTCTCGATATTGTCCGGCTCGACGACCTCGAAGATGTACGGGTAGTTCAGGACAAAGTCTCGCAGGCCTCGACCTGATAGCTTAACCCGAAGAGTGAAGTAGTCCGGAATCGACCGTTCACGTTCAGGTTTACCATGATACTCGTTGATGACCTCTCCACCGTAGAATCGAATCAACTGCCTTGCCGCATCAGATCGCTCTGTCTGAAGTTCGTCCCATTTCTCATGGGCCTCGGAGATTTCACGCAACCTGGTTTGGCGGTGTCGCTCGTTCGCCTCTTCTCCCCAATTCGATCGTGGTTTGTACGGTCCCGGTACCGTCCAGTTTCCGATGCAGGAAATACTGATGTCACAAATGTTGACCGAATCGTCAGCAAGTGTGGGCCATTCGCTGAACAGTAAATCAGACAGAATCAGACGGAGGCGTTCTTCCTGCGTTAAGTCTTCCCGAAGCTCGTGAATTCTGGCGACATTCGTTGAACCTGTGGCTCCTGCAATGAACTCCGTCAGCTTCCGCTGAAACATCGTCAGATCAATGTCATCCGAGGCGACAATGACAAAACCGTCTTCCTCTTCGCATACAATTTCAAACTCGAACTGTTTTCGGAGGTCGTCCAGGTCAAGCGAAGTGTCCACTTTCAGCAGGAGAGGGATGCCGGAGATTGAGGGCAAACCTTGCTGTTCGCGAGCAGCCTGCTTTGACTTCCAGGTCGAGGTGACACGTGCGACGTTCGTCGACAATCCGCCAGAATGTGTCGTGCGATCATCTTTGTTTGCTTGCGTGAGCGGATTCTCGGCCTGGGGAGCCTGGGGAAAACGTGCCGGTCCCTGGTCCCGAAGCACGAGCGGCAGGTACTCAAACTTGTGCGACGGAGGCATGGGTTAGTCCCGTTCCCGGGCGTCGCTGCCATGTTCCAACTCACTGATTGCTTTCAGAAGCAGTGATTCCGTAACCACTTTTTCTCCACGCAGCACGGCCGCTTTGGCAGCATCCTGGGCTGCTTTGACGGTCATCGCCGCCGACGCTCCGGTGAGCTTCTCGACCGGCTTTGTCCACTTTATGCCATCGGAGAGTTTCACCGAAGACAACGTTGTTCGCAGGAGCATCTCGATCTCGGCCGCACCTGGCAACGGTACCTGAAACACGTCATCAAATCGTCGAAACAGGGCATCATCGAGTGAGGACTCGACGTTGGTTGTGGCCACAAGCAGCCCGGGAGCATCGTATTCCTCCATGAGCTGCAACAAAGAATTCACGATTCGGGCCGCTTCACCGATATCCTTCGAGTTGGACCGAGAACGAGCAATGAAGTCACATTCATCCAACAACAGCACACAGGGACGTTCTGCAGCGGCCTCGAAGACGGCTCGCAGATTCGCGGCAGATTCGCCGAAGTAGGATGACAGCAGGGAATCGAATCGCATCTTCAGCAAGGGTAGCCCGGTGTTCCATGCGAGTCGCTTCGCTCCCAATGACTTACCGCAACCAGGAGGGCCATACAGCAGAATCGTTTTTCGATTTCGCAACCCATACGCCCCCAGTCTTTCACGAGCAGCGTA
>JAGQQE010000241.1 GCA_020426345.1 Planctomycetaceae bacterium | reverse complement strand
TGCGTCTGCTGCTGGTGCGTCTGCTGCTGGAGCGTCTGCTGCTGGTGCATCTGCTGCTGGAGCGTCTGCTGCTGGAGCGTCTGCTGCTGGTGCATCATCACCGCTGACTTCGCTTCCTGGTGTTTCTGCGCCGCCGCCAACTGCTGACCCAACAGGCCCCGGTGCAGGTTCACCACTACCACCATTGCAACCCAAAGTTACGGTCACGCATGCCAACATAACCAGCATGCTTAAGCTTCGAACGAATTTCATCTTGTTAACCTTTCAAACTTCGTCTGACCCATTTATTCGCAGACCCATAGTTGGGTACCGCGATTTGAAGGTACCCCTGCGACAGTCCATACAGTACGAAAGGAACACCGGGATTCAATCCCATCCGACTTGGAAAACGACTGAGTCTCAGGAATGAAGGGGTGTCAAATGCTTCGATATGAGTAACAGAGAAACCTTGACGGCTGTTCAGGAAATCCGGGCAGTTTCAGAAAGACCACACGTGCCAGCTGCAGGGATTGGCCCGGTGGTACAACCCCCGTCGAACCAGGATTTGGCTAAGAATTGAAGCCGATGATAATACCCGCCGCGGCTGCCACGCCGAACAGGACGGCGAACAGAATCTTCCAGACACTGTAGGGACGCTCGCCCTGTACCTCGCCGGTAGCGGCGTTTATGAAGACCTGGTAGGTCTTGTCACCGTATTGATAAGCCATCAACCAGGTCGGTAACAACAGATGCTTGAACGTAATCGCCTCGTAGCGACTATTCACAGCACTGACTCGTTGTGTGTCGCCACCAATCCGCTGACACACTTCCGAATGAATCGACGTATCAATCCGTTCCTTCGCTTCAGTAAAGCAATGGTCCAACTCCATGTCATAGGTCCGAGCCATGAAGCCTGCCAGCATATGCTGATTGAATGGAACGACTTTCAGTAGCGGCCACGGTTCCAGCGCGAGCATGAAGTCACGACGAAGACCAGTATTCGCGAGGACCAGGACATCATCGAAGAATCGCTGAAAACGACCGCTGGCAGGATACCAACGGGTTCTGCGTTCGCGTCGCTGATTCTTACCACTACCGACGGTTACATAGTAGTACTCACCACGTTGCCCCGCATAGGACGTGAATGTCATCGAATCGAAGGTGAAATAGGACAGATAGATGCCGTTGAATTTCCCTTCTGCTCCCTGCTTCAGGAAATCCCCCGGAGCAAACCAGCGCGAACTGACCCACTGCCCAAGATTTGCCTTTGCATGCTGTCGATCAATCTGAAACGGAAGCACACCATCGACAGGTATTCGATTCTCGCCGGATTTATGAGCCTTCTCCAGCTGTATGGGCGAATTGCAGTATGGACAATGGCGACTGGTCAGCGTTCCAACGAATTCCACATTGCCACCACAGGATTCACAACGCAGCTCCCTGACATCCGAAGTCGCGTCGGAGCGTTCATCATCCTGGTCACGCGTTTCCTCTCGCCACGCGCGAATGCGTTCGAGCATGGCGTGAAAGTCCTGTTCGACAAGCGCTGCATCCTCTGAAAGTTCTATCTGTTTGAGGTGCCCGCAAAACGGACACTTCAGCGACTGATCCCCAATGTGAAACTCCAGATCTGCACCGCAACTTTCACACGGAAATACACGGCCCGCACCTTCATCGAAAGTGCGTCCTGTATCGAGCGTGCGGGAATCCCGTCGGTGCAGATCCAGAGGACCGTCGGGATCATCCACCGACGTCTGAATCGCAGCACCATCACCTGAAGCTGGCGACGACGAAGCAGGCAGCGGCGGCGGGACCGACGGATCAAAGGAATCGTTCGGAACACTCATAGAATCTTCAGACCAGAAATCTTCAGAACAGGCGACTGGCCGAAATTACGGTGCGGGTGGCGGTGGAGGCGATGGAGGACCAAACAGACCGGCCAGCTGGGGAACTGCACCGGCAGCCTGCCAGCCGCTCATGCCGGCAGTCCAGACCATTGTCTGTTGATTGACCTGCCCGGCAGCGATACCGGAGGCCAGTTGATCCATTCCATAAGGCCCTGTGGTCTGCCCGTTCAGGGCAACATGCCACGCACTGACCGGAGGCGGAGGGGGTGCCATTCCACCAGCAGGAGCTGAGCCGAACATACCGGGCTGCATCATTCGACCGGCCATTGCAAGACCCATTCCGAGACCAAGCCCGTCCGCAGCACCACCACCCGAGGGATTGTCAGCTGCCATGGTCATCGCCTGCCCCAGCTGATACTGCTGGAATTTTCCGAGATCTCCGATGACCCCCATGCTGGTTCGCGTATCCAGCGCTTTCTCCACGGCTTCCGGTAGCGAAATATTCACAATCACGAGCTGGGGAATTTCCAAACCATACTCGTCATCAATGCGTTCCTGAACCGCCTTTCGAAGTGTTTCACCAAACTCAGAATACTTTGCGGCCAGATCCAGCGCAGCGACCTTTGAGGATCCCAAGGTGTCAGCGAGAGCACTTGTGATGATGGATCGCAGCAACTCTGTGACTTCATCAGCATCAAAATTCTGATCCGTACCCACCAGTTCGCGCAAGAGTGCCTTGGGCTCTGCTGCTCGTACCGCGTACGTCCCAAAGGCCCGGATCCGGATCGGGCCGAATTCCGGATCCCGCATCATGATGGGATTCGGAGTTCCCCATTTCAGATCAGTAATCTGCCTTGTGCTGACGAAGTAAACTTCCGACCGAAACGGACTGTTAAACCCATATTTCCAACCGGCAATGGTGCTCAGAATCGGAAGATTATCCGTCTTCAGTTCATAGTGCCCGGGTTCAAAAACGTCCGCAATTTGCCCTCGATGAACAAATACGGCAACCTGACCAGGACGAACAATCAGCTGTGCGCCGTTCTTGATTTCATTCTGGTAACGAGGAAACCGCCAAACCAGGGTATGTCGTGAATCATCGAGCCACTCGATGATGTCAATCAGTTCGTTACGCAACTTGTCGAACAAGCCCATGTGTGACCGTCTCCTGAATGATGCGCCCGGAATCGTGTGAGAAATAAAGATGCAGCGGTCCCGAAGATAACAGATCAAACCAAAGTCTGTTCGCCCGCCGTTCACGATTATTGGTACGAATTGCACTCCGTGTCAGTGACGGTGTCAAGCCGCTTCGAACTGTCATTTCATTGACACCCGCCATCAGGCATCCCAGGATTCCGGGAACCCACATCGCTCTCAGCAAAGGTCACCATTCGCCATGAGTAATCCCTACATCTCTTTCGACGGCGAATCACCCTCGACCCTGCATCGCGAAGAAGCACTCAGGCATTCCGGGCTGGGCATTGCATCAACCATCCTGTCCGTCTTTTCCGGGATCTCCCTGTTTGTGGTCATGATTCTTGCAGGGTACCTCGAAATGACAACTCCCGGTGGTATGGATGAAGATGCGCCTCTGACCGCGATCATCGGCCTCGCGTTCCTGATGATGTTGTTTGGAATCTTCACATCACTCATTCTGGGATTCGTCGGACTCTTCCAGGTCGGTCGACGGAAATTGTTTGCAATTCTGGGGACATGCTTCAGTGCAATCGGCCTTCTGTTGTTCGGCGGACTTCTGCTGTTCGGCATGCTCGTAAGGTGAGTGAGTAAACGATCCGCCCCGCCCCGGGGCAGGAATTCGTCTTCCTGACACTTGATGAATCTCACACTTGATGAATCTTCATCCCGTTCAGGAGTTGATCCGGCGAGGCTGTGCATCCGGCGAGGCTGTGAATTCGGCGAGGTCTCGGCTTCGACCAACCTATGACGCAGAAGCTGCACCATTCAACGAAAAAGCCGAACAGCGCACGCCACCCACCCCGGCTCTCGGAGCGAATGAACCACTGTTCGGCAATCGTGGATTGATTTCGGATCAGGTCCCGTGCGACCTCAACCCCAGGAAACCGGAAGAAAAATCACCGGTAGTCTCCTTTTGGGGCTGCAGAATCTGAGACCTTCCGTGGGCCCGGCAACTTTTCCGCGAACCGGCCCCGATTCATCAAATGGATCTCGAAGCCTTAGTCGAAGTCCACTTTATATCGGTATCCACCGTCCCGGCGGTAATCCAGTTTCACTTCGACGTCTCGTGGACGACCATGTCGACCATAAACAACCGGAACAGAACCGTACGACACCGCGTTGTAGGTTGCGACACGCGGCGCCAGGTAGTAACCCGCGGTCGAATAACGTGGAACCATCGGAGCGTATCCGTAAGATGCTACCGTCAAAGGTGTTACAGAAACAGTCGCGACCGGAACAACGTACGCGGGCTGATAAACTACGGGCGGGGAATACACGACCGGTGCCGCATAGGCAGGCACAGCATAGGCAGCCGGCACCCCGTAAACAGCGCCGTAATTGTGGATGTGAAAATGGTCACCGGCCGCTGCGGTCGAACTGACTGCAAACAAACCGCACAGTAAAGCGATTGTTCTAATCGTCATGAGCTAATCCCCCGTTTACTCGATTTCACCCTTCACTGGTCGCAGCAAGGACCTGAATTCTGCGAAGGGCATTGAATTTCGCTTCCACAGCCCGGAACGCAATTCGGGCTCACAGAACACCCAGATTCTACCGTCCAGGCAACCCGTGTCATCTGTTTGGTTTAGCGAATTTACGGAACCTCAATTTCCCGGAAGCCAATTGAGGTCATTTCGAGCGAGGGCGTTACAGGAGCGTTGCTGACAATCTCCCCGAATTTTCAAAGAATTCGGGGCCGCGGTGTGTGCGGCGGTAGTATCCAGATTTCACCGAAGTCAACCGGCTGCTCAGCCCGGTAGTCTTCGTGTCGAATGAGTTCCAGGATCGCCAGAAAGATGCCCGCAATCCGTGACTGGATTTTTTCGCCATCGAAGAACGAACTGAAAGCGGCCCTGCCCTCTTCTGCCACAATCGCTCGAATGCGTTCCTGGAAGACTCCGATGGGCGTCTCGTCCAGACGAACGGTTCCTTCTCGATCCATCACGGGAATTTTCACGACCCGAGACAGTGCACTGACAAGGTCCCAGAGTTCCACTTCGCGAATCTTATCGAGCGCACGATTGCGCTGTAAATCAGGCTTATCGTCACTGAGCCGCGGATATCGCTCAAGCCACTCTGCCGCTCGATCTTCGAGCGCCGTTGTCGCTTCCTTGTATTTGCGATATGCAAGCAGTTTTGCAATCAACCCCGAACCGGGATCGTCCTCCACCTCGGATTCCTGAGCTTCTTCTTCCTGAACCGGAAGCACTTCTCGACTCTTGATCTCCAGCAGGGTACTGGCGATCACGACGAAATCGCCGATGAAATCAAAGTCCAGGAACTCGAGAACGTCGATGTACTGCTGGAAATCCGCAGTGATTTTCGACAGCGAAATGGAACAGATGTCGACTTCGTGACGCCGGACCAGATACAGCAGCAGGTCCATGGGTCCCTGATACTGTCCAAGATCAATTCGATAGTCCGTTAGTATCATGCCATTTTCATCCAGATCGTCGTTTCATCCGGCCCTTAACGCCGGATTTCCATCGGTCGATTGTCGACGAGGCCTTCTCTGCAGCCGACAGTCGCTGGTCCTGCAACTGCATTCAGGTCCGCTCATCGTTGTCGATGCGCGCAAATCTTCCACGGAACGACAAAGTTTACCCAGTCTGCATCGTCTGCCGGACTGGCAAAGCTTGAACCAAAGCTGCACAATCGTGCCCGGGATCGCTGGCACAGAAGTCATGATTGCAAACGATGCCTGCATCCCATCTGAGTGACTGGTAGACCCCACCAAAGGACTGCCCGGCATTTCACAACGTGTCACCTGTTTCGTTTGACGTTCGGAAGCCTTGGGAATTCCTGTAAATTCCGCTACAAGAGGCACTTCCAACCCTGTTGCAATGCAGAACGACGCTCCGGTTTCAGTGTGGAAATCACGCAGAGGCGGTTGTTTGTGTGAACGGCAATTGAATCCGGCAGAAACTGGATTCCCAAAGACAAAACTGCCCGATTTTAGACGAGTCATGCCATGAAACGTTTCTGTCAATCCGGCTCATCAGCCACCCGCCAGCGCGTGGGCAACCACTGTTGGCGTATCGCGGTTGCATTCACTGTTACCACAATCAGCATCCCGGGGTGTGGCCGATCAGAAACGTCCACCGGGCAGCCGGCTGACACGGCAGACGTTGCCTCGGCTTCCTCAAATTCCGGTGTTTCCGATGCGGTGGAGTCCCAGGCCAGTCCAAAGCAAGCCTCCAGGAAGCGGGGGCGAGACGAAGTCTGGGTTGATGAGAACGGCCAGAAATGGTTTGGAAACGTCCCCTATGATGTCTTCTTCGATCAGCCGCTCTCGATTGCTGCGAACCAAACACCAGTAGGCGGCGGAGCACTCGTCAATCCTGAGATGGATGCAACAGAGAACATTGCATCCAGCATGACAAATTCCAGTAACGCTCCACCTGTCAAGGAGAATCAAACGGAAGCACCGGTCGAAGTTTCCGGAGGCGCTGCGGGCTGGGGTGATCTGATTTCTGCCACCGACCTGGACGACGAAGTGAAAACGGTACGAAACTTTCTGAATGAAAATCTTCAGTCCGTGGGCAATTTCAATTCTTCCATGCTGATGATTCCCCCCAAGGCAGCGACAATTGGAGTGCTCGCCGGAGTCGCAATGCAGCATCCTGACGCGATTACATGGAAAGACGACGCGAATTACGTGCGGGATATTGCCAAACAAATGAACGCATCAACGCTGCAGCGTGGGGCCAAAGACCAGCGGCGAATTCTTGCACTCTACGAAGCGATGTCCGATACACTCAACAGATCGCGTCCCGCAGATCTCGCGGAGCCTCCTGAAGGGGACACGTTTGCGGATGTATCCGAAATGCGACTGGTGATGATGCGGATGGAGGAAGCCGAAAAACGAATGCGTACAGAGGCAGGCAGCGAGAGTTCCTTTGGTACAAACAAAGATATGGTCAGGCACGAAGCCTCAATCCTTGCAACAATGACTCGTGCCATTACCCAGTCCGGCTACGGCTACGAAGACGACCCGGAATTTGTCAAATTTGCGGAAGCAATCGTCGACGCCTCCATCGCAATTCGCGAGGCGAGTGAGTCGGGTGACTTTGCGACCTACGAACTATCGCTTTCCAGAATCTCTACAAACTGTCAGGCGTGCCATTCACAATACAAGAACGACTGAACACGGCGATGAATTCCACATACCGTCAATCCGATATCAAAAGAAGCACCATGTTGTCCCAACTGAAATCACAGCAGAATCTTGCAGGTCGTATATTCTTGACGCTCGTTCTGGCTGCGATCTGCGGTGGACTTGTCAATGCAGACAGCATCGTCCTGAAGTCAGGACAGCGAATTGATGGCGAAGTACTGAAGGTCCAGAAGGACACACTCTTCGTTGACATCGGCGTAGACGTGATTCGAGTTCCCGTCGATCAAATCGCCGAACGAATTGAATCAAAGCCCGAATCCACAACGCCAAAGTCAAATACTGCCGGTATCTTCCAGACAGCAGACCTGCCGGAACGCACAGTCAAAGAACTTGTCTCGCGTTATGGTGAAGGCGTGGTGCTGATCCAGACACCTGATGGACTTGGTTCGGGTTTTATCATCAATGAACGAGGCTACTGCGTCACGAACTTCCATGTTGTGGAAGGTCAAACGCGTGTCGCAGTGACCATCTTTCACCGCAGCGAAAACGGTGATTTTGAACGAGTGGCCATCCGTGATGTCAGGATTCTGTCACTGAATCCTTATTTCGACCTCGCATTGCTTGAAATACCCTCGCAAAAAGATCTGAAGTTTCGACCAGTGTTCATCGCAGACGATGACTCTCAGCGAGAGGGCGACAACGTCTTTGCGATTGGCAGCCCACTTGGACTCGAACGATCGGTCTCTGAAGGAATTATCAGTACGCGAAACCGAAACATGGACGGCATCGTTTACATTCAGACGACAGCACAGATAAACCCAGGCAATAGTGGCGGGCCGTTGTTTAACACAAAAGGCGAAGTCGTTGGCGTGATCAACATGAAACTGACGTTTGGAGAAGGACTTGGATTCGCAATCCCCGTTGCATACCTGAAACACTTCCTGCGAAATCGAGATGCCTTTGCGTTCGACAGAACGAACCCCAACACCGGCTATCACTACCTGACGCCACCACGTCGAACAAATCCGGGACAACCCTACGAGGTCGAAAAGAAGTAGGCCATCGAGAGAAGAACAGCTCGCGTCAACGACCGATATCGACGGCTGCTCAATCGATTCAGTCCGCGTCATCCGGGCGAAGTAACTCGGGGGGATAAAAAACCTCCGTCAGGCATAGTCCCTGGGCCAGTGACGTCATCCCGGCCTGTTTACGGTCCATGGATTCTATCACGCGTTGCATGTCATCCGGCGGCCGCTGCCCAACACCAATGCGAATCAGAGTCCCGACGATCGCCCGGACCATGTTGTACAGAAAACCATCGGCCTGAACTTCGAACATGACAAAAGGACAGCACTTCGAATCGCCACTGCGCATTTGCGAGATGTGTGAATCATCGCTATGCCATTCGTGACCACTTTGCCAGGGAGTCCATGCCGACAGGCGTCGAATCTCTGCCCGTTCAATCGTGCGAATACTCGTCGCCTTGTTGGGGTAGCGAGTTTCGAAACACCGAAAGTCATGCGTGCCAAGCAAATGAATCAGCGACTGCTGCATGGCAGGGACATCAAGTTCGTTGCGAATACAATTGACGTATCGTCGAACAAAGGGAGGGCAAACGGTTCCGTCGAACAGCATGTATCGATAGATCTTGCGTACCGCCGAAAATGTCGCATGAAACTTCATCGACACGTCTTCGGCTTTCACAATGACAATATCGACGGGCAGAAAACTCTGCAGGCCGCGCCGGATCTGATTCGCCGGAATCTGTGAGGATGTCCGGAAACTCGCAACCTGTCCAACGGCGTGAACACCGGCATCGGTTCTGCCAGCGCACAGAACAGCGCTGCGAACGCCAGTCAGTTTTTCAACGGCTCGTTCCACACATTCCTGGACAGTAGTGACGCGGGGCTGGATCTGCCAGCCACTGTAATTTGTGCCGTCGTAGGCAATTGTCAGCATAATATTACGAGTGAAGCCACAGGCGGCTGCCTGATTCTCCGCCTCGTCCGACGCCATCCGATCTTCGTCCGGTATTGGATCCATAGAACGACTACAACCCCAGGGCGGCAGCAACCCGCGCACGCGTTTCGGGAGCGGCCAGCTCTGCTTTACCGAATCCATAAAGCGCACCGGCGGCGACTGCCTTCTCCTGCCACTCAGAAAAATTTGAAACGAGCATCACGGCGACCGATGCGGTTGTCGGGTCGGCCTTCAGAGCTTTTAGTATCTCCATGCCATCGCTGTAGTCGGCGTCCAGTTTTCGGTTGATCAATACCAAATCCGGGCTCTCCGTTTTTACGGCATCAATTGCATCTTCGGCGTAGTCTGCAGTCGTGACAGACACCTCAAAAGCAGACGTTAAGAAATGTGAAATTGCGGCCTGATCCGGACGACACTGACCCACGCTCAAAACAGTCTTCATACTTTTTCAGTCGCTCCAATGAACCCGATTGCGTCATACGTCACCTGGCAGCCTGTTGAAGAACGGGACTGCCTCAAGCAGGAGACCTGAAAACACGATGGTTTCCAGTTGTCCTGCGTGCCTGTCACGATTTTTCAACGGACAGCCAGGAACCACGTGTTTTGTCATATTTCGCCGCATCGAATGCAAGGGCTTCTGATGGATGTCTCAGCATCAGGCAAAGGTTGTTTGATGCAGAACTCAGCCTCGTTGGTTTCCGGCACTCAATGCAAGCGAGATTCTGATTCCAGCCCGGACGT
>JAGQQE010000240.1 GCA_020426345.1 Planctomycetaceae bacterium | reverse complement strand
GCCAGAGCAATTCGGGTGACTTCGTCTTCCGTGAGCGTTTCGCTGCAAAACCACAGACCGTGATAACCGTTGATTTGTATGTCGAACAACCCGGGAGCGACGAAGGGCAACGATGCTGCAAGATCGGCATCGCAATCGAGTGATTGAACGGAATCGATCCTGTCATTCAGAAAATGAACAGCAACGGGCCGAAGCGACTGATAATCGATTGCGTGTAGCGTTGTCATCGATGGATGCCGTGAAATGTCCCGAGTTGTTTCTTGCTGAATCTACGCCCGCCGCGGTTGAGGCAGGGTTCGCCGTCACGCGAACCGGATATCCGGACGAACTCCGAAAGTGGTACCATATAAGGGCGATGCGTCCGGACAAACGCGCACCATTTGATGACTCGCGATTGCGTGGTCGTCGATACCGCTTCTCTGATCCGAACTATTTGGTGTAGATCTCCCTGCAGGCTTCCACACGAAAAAAAAAAGCGTCTGTAATTGCAAACTTTGCAGGACCCCACATACTGACTCCGGCATGCCTGCCATCTTTGGCCAGCAGATAAAAGCTAAGGCCAAAATCCGGACGGCCCTGTGCATCTTTCAAACGAGGCTCAGTGGTTTTCGCAACACGTCGCAGGATTTCCATCCCCGCCTCTTCCGGTGATGCTCCCTGCCTCATCAATTCAACGCCTGCAAAGGAGCACATATTCTGAAGATTCGCTTCTCCACGCCCGGTACTGCCACACGAACCCACTTCATTGTCGCAGTAGAGTCCGGCACCAATAATTGGTGAGTCACCGACCCGTCCGGGAATCTTGAATGCCAGACCACTGGTGGTCGTCGTGCACGAAATATCAGCATTCGCATTGATACCCGCGCAATGAATTGTTCCGGTGGGACGGCGGAAGCGATGCGTCCGCAATGCCTCCCATGAGGAACTGGATGCCAGTGTTGCTTCATCCAGACCGACAGAATTGCGCCGGAAAAATTCAGCGACTTTCTTATCAGTATTTTCCGCAGCCGGCAGCCAGTCGTCTTCCTCGCTGAGATTTTCTTTCCAGGCCAGCCAGATCTTACGAGCGTGTTCGGTCAACAGGTTCTCTTCCGGAAAACCGTGGGCCCGGGCAAATTCCAATGCGCCCTGGCCCACCAGCAGCACATGATCGGTCCGGCGCAGGACCTGAAGTGCCACCTGAGCCGGGTGCTTGATGTTCTGAATGGAAGCGACTGCACCAGCCTTGTGACTCGGCCCATGCATGACCGCCGCGTCCAGCTCCACAATTCCACGTTCATTCGGCAGGCCTCCGTACCCGACACTCGTGTCATCCGGATCCGCTTCGACAATGCCGACCCCGGCGACAACAGCATCCAGCGGATCGCTTCCTTCCGTAATCATTTGCCACGCCTTCTTCGTGGCTTCCTGCCCGTTAGCAGATGAAATCACTTTCACGGGCGGCTGTGAATTCCGAGCCAATCCGGCTGCAGCACTGGAAAAAACACCAATACCGGCGGCTGCTGTACTGGCAGACTGCATAAACAGGCGACGCGACAAATCTGACATGGAACGGGCTCCTGAGTGCGAGCTGGTGGGATTTCGTCATTCCGGCAAAGGCGCTGTATAACATGCTGAACCACAAAACGAAAACGGCCGGGCCACTGTTTCCAGCTGGCTCGGCCGTTTCATGAAATTGCTGCCCGACCAACACCCCGAAAACTGGTCAGACCTGCTTTGAGGCAGATCGGTCAGATGACTCCAGGGCAATTCGGATCAAGTCTTATTTCACGCGAATTAGTTCAGGATCTTTGCTGTGTCTGCAACAACCTTTGCAACACTGTCGGCGTTCAGTTCGCCCGCAGCAAATGCATGGTTGACCTTCACGTTTGAACCAACCCACATCATGACAGTGACATCAGCGTTCTCGCCGATTTTGTAGCTTGATGGGCCAACGTTGTTTTCGAAAACAGTCAGCGGAGTACGCTGAATCTTCTGCTCTTCAGCAACTTTCTTCAGTGTACCTTCAGTTGCATCCGGATCGTTCGTGAGAACAGTTACGAACGCAGCCATCTTCTTTTCGTCGGCATTCTTGACAACAACAGCGTCAATTTCCTTGACCAGCTTGGCAACATTTGCGTCGACGTTTCGAGCAAAGATGCTGACAACAGGGCGTGAACCGTACTGGCATCGGTAGCACAGCTTCTTACCAGCGCTTGGCCCGGTGACGTCGGTCACATTGAACGGAGCTGGACTGGCACCAACTTCCAGACCTGACTTAACGTCAGCTGCGCCAGCAAAACCCGATGCAACGACAGCCACAACCAAAGCCATGGCAGAAACAAAATTCCTCATACTTAGATACTCCCTAACGATCGACCTTCGGAAAGAGAAGCCCACCCAGACGATCCTGGTGGCGTAACCTGCGAAACACAATTGACAATCAATTGCAAACGAACCTCTGCAACGATGCCTCAGGAAAAAACGAAGCCTTACGAAGAAGACTTCTGATTCTTGATGATGTCCAGGACAGCCTGGCTGTCAGCAGCGGCATCCACCGCTGTGTTCTTATGGATGATAGTCCCGTCGAGCCCAATGACAAATGTCCAGCGCGATGCAGTCACGCCGCGAGTCAGAGAAATTTCGATGCCATCGACAGGTTTCTTGATGGTCGCACCGTCGCGAAGGGGCACGCCAAATGCCCTGGCAACGCTGCCGTCTTCGTCAGCAAGCAGGGCAAAATTGAGATTGTGCACCTTCTTGAAGACCTTGTGGTTTTCTACGGAATCGCCGCTGACTCCCACGACTTCCACACCTTCCTGCTGCAGAGTTTTCTGATGGTCACGAAAACCGCAGGCCTGCTTGGTGCATCCGCCCGTCAGATCGGCTGGATAAAAGTAGACGACCACAAACTTCTTTCCGATGTGGTCGGCCGATTTCCATGTTTCGCCGGAATCGTCCCTGGACTCAAAAACCGGCGCCTTATCCCCAACGTTGAGTGTAATTGACGGCGGCTCACTCCCGTGACTGTCATGCATGTTTACATTCATCAGGGTAAAGGCAACAACCAAATTCGACAGAAGGCGCATTGAATAACTCCGGGAGCAAAACGGTCGGAACTCCGACGGTTCGCGTCAGTCCATTAACGCCTGAATCCAGCGTCGCTATGTTCAGCGACATTGGTTACGTCCTGATTCAAAAACGGGTGGGGATCTACCTGAAAAATTCTGGAAATATCTGCTCTAACAGCTGGGTGTGATTTTGAATTTCCAAATTGGTGAACCAATCAGGAAGGTTTCGAACAATTGCCGGCGGGCAGCCGCTTGGGAGCGACCGGGTGTTAAAGAAGTCTCATGAGGATAGGGGCGGCAGATTGGTACGTCAAACACGCAGTTGGCCGGAATAACGATTTTTTCCACGCCAACTGTGCTTTCGGGGGCGAAGTCATCTCAAAAACTGCCCATTTTCACCCTGGATGGCCGATTCGACGATCGGAGGGCTCGTTTTTCGACCGAGGAGTTTTTGAAGGGCCGATACGCCGCCGGATCCGTCAGGACATCAGAAACCGAAACGCCGTGCGCGCCGCACTGTGCTCTGCGCTGGTGAGATAGGGGACCAGCCGACCGAATCCATAAATAGTTTTGATTCTGTGCGTCAGCCTTGCCTCGTCCCGCTTCAGGTTGCCTTGCCAGTAAGCCGAATCGAAGGGGTCCAATGGGGATTGAATTACCCGACCGAGCTCTGATTCAACGTCCGGCAGCATTCTCCACAGGCGAATATGCTGGCGATGGGCAGGCAATCCTTTCCGGGCAACTTCCGTAAATCCAAGTCGGTGCAGATCCACCAGTGCCGCAGCGTGATTGATGATGTGCCACAACCCACCGAAACCCTGCCGCTTGACTGAAGCCGTTGCAATAAGTTCGGAAACCGTTGCCGACACCATATCTTCGATGGAACCATGCGGGGGTAATTTGGAGTCAGGTTCCGTCAGTTCGATCTGATTTCCCGTAAGCCATCCCTTTTCTTTTCCGAAATAGCCCCGACCTGCATGGGCTGTATCAAAGCTGGAGGTCAGGCCGCTGACCCCGGATATCAGAGCATTGGTTGCAAATTCCGGATGATCAAGAATCGCTCGGATGGCGAGCGATGCGAAAATCACATTGTGTCCCGATTGACGTGTCTTCCCGATATTCTGAATCAATGCAGCGGCAATATTCCTCGCTGCCTCTTGTGAATCGCGCTTCGACGAGCTGTCGGCATCGGATGGCAGCGACTGAAAGAGTTCAGTGGGGGTGACACCTGCTTTCGCAGCGTTGAACCAAATGCCTTCTTCCCCTGCAATGATCCGATCAAGTTCTCCCGCGACCCCTTCGTAGATATGCGAATCCAAATCGGGATTGTCTTCGCCGATGTAATACCCGGCCAGAACAGCAGCCCCCAGATGTCCTGCCATGGAGCCAGCCCGATGGGCGTTGCCGATCCCGTTCACACCTTTGACCAGATAATCGTAGTCAATCATTCCCCACCTCCCGTTAAGAGCACAATGGCCATCACATCAGGAGAATACCGCGAGAACAGCTGGCCAGGAAAGCACCTCACGAGCGATTTCGGAAATCGTCTCCGCATCGGAATATCGGATTGTTCCAACGCCGGGCGTTTAGCGATGCGGAAGAGGGTCACGAACCATACTGGGGAAGCCTCTGGCGGCGGATGCACTGTCAAAAGCACATTCCGCCCCAAAGCGTGGCGGTTCGCAATGCTTTATTTTTCACCACTCAGGAGTGACAGCAATCGAGCGTCCTGAAGACTCTCGACGCGCAGGGTGGCCATGCTGAAGTCGCCAGCGGCGGTGTGACGGTTTGGGACACTGACAATGATGGCCCCGGCAGCAGAAGCGGCTCGAGTCCCCGTTTCGCTGTCTTCCAGAACCAGCATCTCGGACGGTGCAACGTTCAGCCGTTCCGCGACTGCGAGGTAGATCTCCGGATGGGGTTTCCCGTGGGTCACATCTTCTGCGGTCATTGTAAAATGAAACCGGTCGAGCAGATTGAAACGGGTCAGAAGTTCGGTCATGTAGCTCCGGGGAGATGACGTCGCGACAGCCCGGGGAAGGTTACGACTTTCGATCAGGTCCAGCAATTCCGGGAGTCCTGGCATCATCGCCAGGCGATTCTCAGCGATGGCGGCAAACAGTTCCTTTGTCTCCATCATCAATGCGTGGATGTCGTCTTTTACCCCCGTCATTTCCTTCATCACAGCGAATGCTTCGTGAGCCCGTCGACCAAGCATGGCGTCTCGCACTTGAGTGGTCATGACCATCCCGCGGCGTTCCAGCAACTGCTGACCAGCGAGATCGAAAACATCTTCTGTGTTCAGCATGAGTCCATCGAGATCAAAGACGACGGCTCGAATGTTATACCCGGCGGAAGGATTCGTGTTGAAAACGGACATCGTCTTTTGTGGTTCCTGCGGCTTGATTTGAATACAGCCCTGAGATTCGCGTGGATGTAACCCTTTGGAGACAGGCTTTGTGCGCTCCCAGCAGCACGTTGATAGCGACAGCCTGACTCGAGGCGTACCAACTTGAGTCTCTACCTGGCACTTCCTGAGACCGTTGATGGTTTCACCGTCGGAAGTGGCAGTGTCGCCGTTCGACGGCTGGGGGGCGAACTGACCTCGCAGTACAGCTGAATGATCTCATCCAGCATACGATTCTCATTGAATCGCTCTGTAACACGCATCTGGCCTGCATGTCCGATTTCTCGGGCGCGGTCCGGGTCCTTCAGCAGTTCCGAGATTTTGTCCGCGAGACTGCGGCTGTCCGATGGCGGGACGAAAAGGCCATTGACACCATCCTCGATCACTGTCACGACCCCTCCGACGCCGGATGCGATCACCGGTCGGCCCAAAGCCATTGCTTCCAGCATCATGACACCAAACCCCTGCTGCAGTGACGGCAGACAGAATATGTCCATCGCTGAAAGGTACGCACGCATCGAAACACTACCGTCCACAAATGTCAGACGGCGGCTAAGTTCCAGTGACGAAGCCAGGTTTCGGAGACTGCGTTCTTCCGGACCACTGCCCGCCAGAATGATTCGAATATCGTGACCAGATTCGACCAGGCGATGACAGGCCCGAAGAAAGAATGAGGCGCCTTTCACGACTTCCAGCGGCCCGGCCATTCCGATCACAGGTTCTGACGGCGAATCCATGGGTTGCCGAATTGCCCCTTCTTCCGGAACGGCCACACCCGGCAGGATGACTCGCTGCTCAATTTCACCAAGACGCGGGTGAGGAGCAATTTGATTCTGGACGCTTTCGCTCACAGAAATGATGGCTTTCAGCCAGGGAGTCACCGATCGCAGATTCAGAGCCGCAGCTTCACTGTGATCACTGACCGTTACCACAACAGGCCGCTGCAGACGATCCGCAAACCAGCCTGCCTGCGGCAGCAGCCGATAGTCCTGAGCGTGAATTACATCCGGTGGTTCCTTTTGCATGTCACGGTAGAGCGTACGCAGAACGACCTGTCCCCACACAGGAATGGTGTATCCGCTGATACAGTGCAGGCGAACGCCTTTCAACTGGTTCTCATCCAGCGGACCAACACCCGTGCATAGCAGGGCTGAGTCAATCTCTCGCTTCTCAAGTCCGCGAGCGAGTCGCAGGGTCAGCAGAGAGGAGCCGCGGAACGACAACTCACTGTCCAGCAAAAGAATTCTTTGAACTGTATCCGCCATGATTTCGCTATGACTGCCCGTTCCTGCGACTACGAACGACGGAAGATCCTGGGGCGAGATAACACTTCGCTGATCAGGATGGCCTGCCGAATACCAGCCGGACTGCGCAGGGCAGCAGCCAGTTCTTTTGCGGCAGGATTGCCGCCGACCATAGGTGCCATGTTCATTTCGTTACTGGCCCCGCCAAGGTCCTGAGCCACGAAATCATCAATTTGTTTGTGCATGTGTTCAGACACGTGCTGGTTGATGTACTGGTCGACATGCTCCGTAATGCCACCCCTGAAAGCGGCCTTTTCCTGCCGTTCACGTTCGACGGTCCGTTCAGCCATTGAATTCAGCCGGGCCCCGGATCGTGAATCGCTTGCCCGAGCTGACTGTCTGGCCCGCGTCCCCGTGCCGGTCCGGGACGCCTTCTTTGACCGGGATCGTTGTTCGTTGCTTCGTTGAACTGGTTGAGAAGTCTTCTGTGCCGATGGGCGCGACGGAGTTCGCAATGGACGCTCATCGCCTTTGTTCTGCTGCCGAACATCGGTCAGAAATGCTTCCAGTTCGGACTGAACTCGGTCCTGATTGTTCGCCCTCGGCTTGTTATTCAGAGGAGCATTCCGGGCTTTTGCTTCTGCCGATTTTTCAACCAGCGTTCGCACCACACCGATGATGCCAATGATGAGCAGGACAATCAGCTTTTCCATGATCGTGTCTCAGCCTGAATTTAATTTTGCCCGGTCTCATTTCCCTGGGAAGGCCCCCAACAGCTAGCCGTCCATCGATCGTTGTGGTCGAGCCCCTTCGCCAGCCAGTGCATCTCTCATGCGTGTATCTGCCTGAACGTTCTTCAATTCGTAGAAGTCCAGTAAGCCGATCTGTTTTCCACCGAACGCTTCCGCCACTGCATTGGGAACCTGCGCCTCGGCCAGGACAACCTTGGCTCGGTTTTCCTGAATTCGCGCGACCATCTCCTGCTCGCGAGCCCGGGCTTCAGAACGACGTTGTTCAGCTTTAGCCTGAGCAACTCTCATATCCGCTTCGGCCTGATCCGCCTGAAGTCTCGCTCCGATGTTTTCACCGACATCAATATCTGCGATGTCAATCGAAACGATTTCGTAAGCGGTCTGGGCTTCCAGACCTTGTGACAGCACGATTTTCGATATGGAATCCGGATTTTCAAGAACCAGCTTGTAGGAATGCGTCGAGCCGATGGCCTGCACGATCCCCTGACCAACGCGTGCAATCACCGTTTCTTCGGTCGCACCGCCGATCAACTGAGCGATGTTGGTCCTCACCGTGACGCGAGCGCGGGCACGGAGTTGAATACCATCACCTGCAACAGCATCCAGCGTTCCCGCTGTGCGGCGGGGATCCGGGCAATCAATCACCTTTGGATTTACACTGGTCTTGACGGCTTCCAGGATATCACGCCCCGCAAGATCAATGGCCTGCGCTGTGTCCCAGTCAAGTTCGATCCCTGCTCGCTGCGCCGCGATCAAGGCTCGCACGACGTTTCGCACGTTTCCTTTTGCGAGGTAATGGGCTTCCAGTGCAGCCGTGGTAATTGGATAGAACCGGGTCAGTCCGGCCTGAACAGCCATAATCTTGCTCACCACGATGACTCGGGGATCACACTTTCGCAGCCGCATCTTGATCAGACCGACCAGCGAAATCCCTGCACCGGAAAATTTGCACTGCAGCCACAGGCTCGCAAACTGCGCGAAAATGGCGAGAAATGCCACCACGAATAACAGCACAAACACAACGACAACCAGTTGACCTGGCGACGCAGCCAATGTTGGTGCCTGCAGAAAGAGCTGGCTCATTGCTAAAACTCCCTTGTAAGATTCTCAGCCCGGAATACCCGAAGGCAGCCGTCAGATTGTTTCAATCAGGCATCTGTCCCATCGATCAGGCTTCAAACAACGACATCCGATTTACCTGACTTTGCCCCGGCCAGGGTGAACTCCTGTCAGGCGGTGTAGTCCTCTGGAATATCAAAGTCAAGCTTGTCCGAACGAACTCGCGATTGATCTGGATTCAGTTCCCTTGTGTTCTCGATGTCGGCGGTCAATGGATCCACCTTGCTGTGACCACTGTCCTCGGTCGTCACACGGGGCTCTGCGATGGTGTCTGCCGTCGCCATTTCGGATGCCCCCACTGGTCGCACAACCAACCGACTGCTTCGAACTTCGACAACGATCACCGGTGTATTTGGATCAATTAACATCCCGGTGCTTTCAGCGTGATATCGATTTTTCTCGACGACCACCATTCCGCCGGGAGTCAGCAGCGTTTGAGTCGTACCGACCTTTCCGATCAACTCTTCCAGCGGGTTGGGGACCTGCACCAGCGTTGGTGGCTGCAGGATCACAGACTTACCGATGGCTGAATATTGCAGCAGATAGAATCCAAGCCCCAGCGTCCCGGGAATTCCACACACCAGCAGACCCAGGTATGTGTAAAAAAACGAGGGATTTCGGCCTCCCCCCCACGCCTGCCAGGCGCTCCAGAGGGAAACCAGCAGCGAAATCAGGGCAACAATTCCAATCAGGCCGAAGCTGGGGATGAAAAACTCCAGGATCAGCAGGAAAAGTCCCACGATCAGCAGTATTGTGGCCAGTACACCCGCATCCGGCATTTGAATTCCCGACTCTCGAAAGATAGGCGCCTTTTTCGGTCTTTACCGTGTTTATCCGGGGACCGTGTTGCATCGAGGCCCTTCCAACGCAATCTCGCACCACCCGGATCATGAGATCCTGAGGGAAAGTGTTCAGGGTGCGCGGGCAAATGTCAATTCTGCGATTGCCGGATACCATCATCACATGGATGGCGGTCTGCGACGCATGCGGCCGGGCACTGGAGAAGCCACTTTTCCTGAATCCGGGTCGTCGAAGTCGGTCGCAAAGAAAGACGTCGCAAGTCTTCTGGCCAAATGCACCTCTGGCATTGGTGTCAACATGCGAATGAGGGACGTAGAGACTCAGGCAAATAACAGGAGGGCGGCTGTCTCTGCTTGTGGGATCATCGCGGGATGAGTAGCAACTCTTGTCCGTGCAACTCTTGTCCGCGCAAAAAATAACGGCGGTGATTCGCCAGGAAGAGGGAATCACCGCCGTCTCGTTTCTCCACCAACGATTCCACCCTGTTTGCTGATCCGTTATATGG
>JAGQQE010000239.1 GCA_020426345.1 Planctomycetaceae bacterium | reverse complement strand
GTGGCGTATCAGAATCTTTCTGAATGGATTGCGAACCCCGACAGCGGAAAGACGATGACTCCGCGTTCGATCGTGATCATCACGTACGCATTGTGTGGCTTTTCGAATTTTGCCTCGATCGGTATTCAGGTTGGTGGCATCGGTGGCATCGTTCCCGAAAGAAGAACGGAACTGACCCAGCTGGGGCTCCGCGCGATGCTTGGTGGAACACTTGCGTGTTTGATGACAGCGTGCGTTGCTGGCATTGTCATGCCGGATTGAACCGGACTAAAGAAAGCGGGGCGGAAGAAATAATGCTGTCCGTTACACCAGTGCAACGACAACGGCAACAGTTAACAGCACGGCACCTGTCAACCGTCGCAACATAACGCCGGGTGCCAGAAAGGCTTCGTTGGCGGCAAAATACCGCGCTGTACCCCAGGCCAGCAGGACGCCCCAAAGACCGCGTAGTGCATAAACAATGTTGATGCGCGTGGCGTCGCCATAAGTGGACAACGACCACGACATGCTGACCGCCTGCATGGCCATTAACATGGTTCCGGGGACAATCCATCGAAGGGCCTTCAGCTGCATCATGTTCTTTGGGCGATCCACCCACGGAAGAAATCCGCACGACAAAATTCCGGTGACGGCAAAGGCAACAGGCAGAAATTCGCGGCTGTTCCATTGTGTTCCCCACTTCTTCAGCAGGACATCGAACAGGGACAGGCAAAATGCCGCCAGCAGAGCCATCCCGATCGTCAGACCAAAGCGACTTGTTGCCGACGGATGGTCAGAATCGTTTGATTTTGGTGATCGGCTTCCCGAAGACTGAACCAGAATAACGCCAACCGTGGCCAGAGCGGATGCGATCCAGACTCTTCCCGGAACCGCTTCCCCGGCAAGCGCAGAAACCAGCAGAGCGACCATCAGTACCTTGACCCCGAAAACCGGTGTGGCGACGGAGACGTCACCAAACTGGAATGCGAGATAGGTAAAGAGCTGCCCCAGTACGAACAGACCGCCAATAACGGCGGCCTGCCCCCAGGCTTCTGTTGGAGCCACCGTGCCATTCAGAAATGCGGGAAGGCTCCAGAACAGGGCCAGCCAGGCATTGCCCAGAAATGTACCGGTCCATGGACTTACGCCCAGTGTTGTCCCGCGTTTTACCAGCATCATGCCGAGCACAAACACAACACTGGAAAACAACGGAAACAGCAGATGCAATGGCATGGATAGTTCTATCGTTAGTGCCGGATCGCTCAGGAACGGGGGGACTCGGCAAGATCGACACAGATAATTTCGTTGTCATTGCGGATGTAGGCGTGTCGATTTGCGAAAGCTGGCATGCTCCAGACAACATCCCGACCGAAAGCGAAGTTCGAAGGTTCGATGACTTTCGCCCGATCGATTTCTGTATAACCATCGGCCGACATCCGGCCGATTACCAGTTCGCCCAGTTCATTGAACATCCAGAAGTGATCGTCGTGGCGAACCAGGAAGGCAGTTTCGGATCCCGCTGCCCGCTTGCCGATTACATCCGTGGTTTCCCAGAGTCGTTCACCGGAGGGAATCTCCAATGCTCTCAGAACACCTTTCTGGTCGAAACCATAGACGATGTTGTCAATAACGAATGGCTGGACATTCACCGGGCAAATTACATTTCGCTTGTCGCGCCAGACTTCTTCAACGGCTGGTTTCGCCGGATCCATCTTCAGCAAAAGGCTCTTGTTGCTGTAGCCGGCGGCGTACAGGTATTCACCGACAAGAACGGGTGACATAATGATGGAGCCATTCGACGCTTCGTACGGCACCGACCAGTATTCTTTCCCTGTTTCGGGGTCAATCCCGGCGACTGCGTTGGGGCGCAGTAACACGAGCTGCCGAACTCCGCCCGCATGCAGGATAGTCGGTGGACAGTACCCCTGCTCCGGCGCTGTTGAACTTCGCCAGATCTCGTCCCCAGTCATCTTGTTAAGTGCGACGATGTGAGTTCCTTCGCCTCCGGCCAGCGTCAGAAGCTTGTGACCATCGATCAATGGGTGTGCAGCGTAACCCCAGAGTGCTGTTTTGGTTTTGTATTCGGAACGAACGTCTTTGGACCAGATGATCTTTCCTGTCTTGAGTTCAAAACAAAACAGATGTCCTTCCGCACCCAGTGTGTATACACGATCGTCTTCGATACAGGGGGTGCAACGCGGCCCTGCGGGATACGACACCGTGTACTTGACCGGATATTCATGAGACCAGGCCACTTTGCCGGATTGTTCATCGAGGCAATGAACGCGTTCGGTTCCGGTGAATTCGCTTCTCTGGAAGTTATCAACCTTAACATTTTCACTTGTAACGTAGTCGGTGATGACAACCATTCCGTTGGCGACAGCCGGCCCGGAGTAACCTCCTGCGATCGGTGTTCGCCAAAGCACCTTTGGACCGCCCTCCGGAAATTTCCGGATGATGCCGCTTTCACGCCAGACGTTATCACGCTGGGGGCCCATCCATTGCGGCCAGTCGTCTGCACTGGCCACCAAAGGACTCACGTTTAGAATCGTCAGGATCAACAGGTTGTGAACGAATGTTCGCATGAAGATTCCTCGGGCAAATTTCAGAAGTGAACGAGACGGTTGTTGGTTGGTTTCGTGAGTGTTGACATTTCGCCACACTCGACAAGCCAGAGTGAGCGTCGTTTTCCGCGAAATTGAGCGGATTGGCCGCAATTCTCGCTGAAGAGGCAGCCAGCCGTTGACGCAGGGGCGACGGGCCGGAATTCTACAATGGCGTGGTGTTCAAAAGACAGCGTGGCCAACGGTCTGTGAGCTTGCCCGGTCACTGCACGGTGAAGGCGACCGTAAGGTGAAATGAGTTCGCAGAGCGAATCCGAATGTGAGTTCTAATGGATTGTGCAGCATTTCGGATTCTCTAACCCCAAAAAAATCGATTCAGACGGAGTTCGTCAGCTTTATCGCATGACGCTGCTCACGATGTTGTTTGTGCGAGAACAGACGACATTCGATTCACTGTTCCTCGAAAGATGGATTCATGAAGCACCGAATTTCTGTATTTATGATGGCATTCATTGCCTTGGCTGCTGCACCGTTATTCTGTGTTGCCAGTGCGTTTGCCGGAGATCAGCAAATCATCCTGGCATCTGATCCTGCTGTTTCACCGGATGGCAAAGAGATGGTCTTCACCCATCGTGGGGATTTGTGGAAGGCATCAACAAACGGAGGCCGGGCTCGTCGCCTGACAGTACACAACGCAGGAGATCGAAGCCCTCGCTATTCACCCGACGGCAAACAGTTGGCGTTTGTCAGTGATCGAACAGGGGCGGATCAGGTTTTCGTCATGCCGGTCACCGGTGGAAGCCCGCAGCAGCTCACATTCCATTCTGAAGGATTCACACTTGAGGATTGGTACCCTGATGGCTCACAGCTGCTGGTGATGGGTAATCGCGATCATTTCTGGCGAAGCAGCCAGCGTTTCTTCCGTATCGATGCGGACAAGCGATCCGCCGAGAAACTTCTGTTTAACGACTACGGTTATGAAGGTCGGATTAGCCCCGACGGCAGGAAGATGCTGTTCGTCCGCGAAGGTGAGCGTGAATGGCGGAAGGGCTATCGGGGAGCGCGGGCCGCTCAGATCTGGCTTCACGAATTCGAATCGGGTAGTTTCAGAAAAGTTGTCAACCACGAAGCAGGAAGCCGAACGCCAGCATGGGCAACGGACGGCAGCGGATTCTACTATTGCACTTCGCAGGGTGCAGAAAATGGCGCGAGGAATCTCTGGTATCACGATTTAAACAGTGGAGAGGATAAGCAGCTCACTTCTTTTGAAGATGACCTTGTCACCCAGCCAGTCATCTCGGCCGATGGAACGACGATTGTCTTTCGGCATCTGCTCGATCTGTATCGATGGAGACCGGGACAGGACAAGACCCCGGAAAGAATCAGACTGACTGAGTCCGCAGATGATCGACCTGATGACACGTTGCGTCGCACATTAAAGGAGGCCACCGATGCGGCGTTCAGTAGTGACGGTCTGGAAGTGGCTTTTATCGCGGGCGGCGATCTGTGGGTCATGGAAACCGAACTCCGTGAACCGGTCCAGATAACTACGACCGCGGAATTCGAATCGGATCCTGTCTTCGTTGATGACGGGGCTGCGATCATTCTCCGCAGCTGGAAAGACGGTCAGTCAGATCTGTATCGTGTCGAAAGGTCCGATGCCAAGAAGTATTGGTGGCAGAATACTGACTTTCAGATGACGCAACTGACGAACGACGCAGCTGTTGAATTCAATCTGAAGTTAAGCCCTAACGGCGAAGATCTGGCCTATCTGCGTGAACGTGGTGATCTTTGGATTCGCAATCTGAAGTCCGGCGAATCCAGGAGACTGGTTCCTTCATTCTCGGAAACCAGCTACGACTTCTCGCCTGATGGTCGCTGGCTGGTCTACGCGACCATGGATAACGACTTCAACAGCGACATCTGGATCGCTCCCATCGATCAGTCAGCGGAGCCTGTCAACATTTCGCGTCATCCGGACGTGGAGGGAAACCCTGTTTGGTCGCCGGATGGAAAGGTCGTTGCCTTTACCGGCCGGCGTTCTGACGATGAAGTCGATATCTATTATGTTTGGCTGAATCGCGAGGATGAGGACCTGGATTCGCGTGATCGCAAGCTGAGCAAAACCGCAGAAGCTTTCAGGAAGGCACGATCAGGAAAGGGGGCGAAAGCATCCGCTGATCCGAAGAAATCAGACGATCCGAAAACAGAAAGCAACGACGAAAAAGAATCGACTGCGAAAAAAGAGGCAGAGCAGGATGGTGACAAGGAAGATCAGAAAACAGGAAAGCTGCCTGAAGTCGTAATCGACTTCGAAGAGATTCACCGTCGGTTACACAAGATCTCGATCGAAGACAGCAGTGAACGAGGCTTATCATGGTCACCCGATGGAAAGACTCTTGTATTCTCGTCCAGCGTGAAAGGCGAAAGCGGAACCTACAGTGTTACGTTCCCTGACAAGATGACGCCGAGCAAAGTGACGTCGTCGACAGGAAGTATTAAGTCGTGGTTGGCATCACCCAATCGAATTCTTTGGCTCAACAATGGTACTCCCGGTGTACAGCCTTTGAGCGGATCAGCGACCTCCTGGTCATTTTCCGCCGCACAGGAAACACGGCATTCGGTTCGCCGCCGGGCGGCGTTTGAAGAAGCCTGGAGAACCATGCGTGATCGCTGGTATGACAATAATTTTGGAAATCACAACTGGGATCAGATTCGCAGGAAATATGTCGACGCGGCAGAATCGTCATCCAATGAAGATAGTCTGAAGTATGTGGTCGAGTTGATGTTGGGAGAACTTAACGGGTCACATCTGGGGTTTTACCCGAGTTCATCGGCGTCCAGCACAGAGAACGACTGGCGTCCCGTGACGGTGCATCCGGGATTGCGATTTGATCTGAAATTCAAAGGACCCGGACTTCGAGTGAAGGACGTGATTCCGGGTGGCCCGGCAGAAGAAAAGAACAGTCGGATCGAACCCGGCGAGATTGTTCTGAGCATCAACGGCACTTCTGTCGATTCGGCAATGGACTTAACCACCGTCCTGACCGGTCGACTTGATCAGGATCTGATCCTGCGAGTGAAATCGAAAGGGAAGAAGCCTGTCGAACGCGAAGTCGCGCTGCGGCCAACCACCTATGCACGCGTACGAAGCGCGTTGTATCAGAAATGGCAGGATGACAACCGGAAATCAGTCGAACGCCGCGCGGACAACATCGGGTATCTGCATATTCAGGGTATGAACTGGCCGAGCTTTCTGGAATTCGAACGTGAACTCTACGACGTTGGATACGGGAAAGATGGCTTGATCATCGATGTGAGGGATAATGGCGGCGGCTTCACCACCGATCACCTGCTAACCGCGTTGACTCAGCCACGACATGCGGTCACGGTTCCGCGCGGTGGAGGTGCAGGTTATCCACAGGACAGAATGGTCTACGCGACCTGGGACAAGCCGATTGTCGTAATGTGTAACCAAAACAGCTACAGCAACGCTGAGATTTTCAGTCACGCGATCAAAGGGCTGGGACGTGGTAAGCTCGTTGGTGTACCAACAGCCGGTGGCGTCATCAGTACTGGTGGAGCCCAGATTATGGATATGGGCTTCCTTCGTCTGCCATTTCGAGGTTGGTTCCTGAAGTGGACGGGGGAAGACATGGAACTCAACGGGGCTGTACCGGATGTGGTGATCTGGCCGATGCCCAATGAGATTCCAAACGGCCGCGATCGACAACTCGGCCGGGCTGTTCAGGTGCTCCAACAGGAAATTGAAGAGGCGAAAAGCAAATCGTCCCCGACCCTGATGAAAGTTACCGGAACTCCCGCACTGGAAAACAATGACGAGATGCCTCTGGAAAACTGATTCGGAAGGATCTGTCGGCAAGACTTCGGAAGCAGGTCATACGTGTTCTTACGTGTGACCGCTTTCGACATTTCATGGAGTCAGCGATTTCGTACCACTCCGGCGGCCACGTCGCGTGGACCGTTGCCCGGCGGTTCAGGGAGTCCTGACGAGTGTGGTGTCCGGTTGGATAAAACAACGAACACATTCTTCCATGGTTGCCCTGTGGAGCATCAGGACTTTGTGTATGTCTCCGAATTGATCCCGCTGGTATCCCCCGGCCAGATTCCACACAACTGGTAGATTGTGGTTTCGACATAATTCGAAAATCAGCCGATCTCGCTTTCGCATTTCGTGGTCATACATGCCCAGTTCACCAGGACCCAGAGGATCGTCAATGTGCGCGTCCGCGCCGGCCTGGTAGAACACGATCCGAGAGTTCTCGCGGGATTGGCTCAGATAGGAATCGATGAATCCGCGAATTTGTCTTTCGAATCGCGCCCATTGAAATGCTGCCTTAATCTCCTGACCATAGGTCCAGTGAAAGACCTGGTTGTGCATCTTTTTCTGGTTGATGATGCTTTGTGTTCCATCACCCTGGTGTGCATCGCAATCGATAATTGCGACCGTCCATTTCCGCAGACACATACGGGCTGCCGCGACCATCAGGCCATTGAATGTGCAAAATCCTCTGGCCGAATCATAGCGAGCGTGGTGAAATCCACTGGTGGGAGAGCAGGCCACCTTTCCGTTGTGTGCAGCCTCTTCCGCGGCGGCGACGAATGAGCCTGCCGTCAGAAGACACGACCTGGAGACGCGGCGAATTGTGTTGCCGTGTCCATTCTTTAATTGGCCCTGCAGAATGCCATCGATGTATTGGCGACTGTGTACGGCGCTCAGGTCGACCATGGAGACCGGGGGAACGTCCTTCAAATGGATTGGAAGTTCCGACTTAAGCCAGTCTGCCACAACGTGTTCGGGTTTCGATGCTGAAGGAGAGTATCCACCGGAATCAACAGACATTGATGGGCAGTAGAAAACGGGGACCTGCTGCACGATTTGTTCCTCTGCTGCACGTTGGTTGACCGGTATTGTTCATTTCACGGCAACCTTCTGACACACAATCCATTGAAGGGGATCATGGGATGATGGTCGTTTGTGATCTCGCAGACTTCGTTGTGGCAGATGAACTATTGGTCAGCCCGGTATCAGCCCGCATGAACCCCCGGGTTTCGTCGTCAAACATTTGACATCGTTCCGGGTTCGAGGAAACTGCATCGGCTGCTGAATGTCCTGCCCACTCTAGCCGGAGTTTCCTTCATGTTCCTGTCCCGTCTGATCGTTGCCGCTTCGATCCTGAGTTCGACTGTTACCTTTGCTTCTGAATGGACACGGTTTCGAGGTCCAAATGGCACAGGTGTGAATGAAGCGGCTGACCTTCCTGTTGAATGGAAGGACGAGAACATTTTGTTTCGCACCCAATTGCCGGGTGGCAGTGGAGCTGGCTCTCCTGTGGTCTGGGCAGACAAGGTTTTTCTGCTGAGTGCCGATCCCGAAACGGCAACTCGTTATCTGGTTTGCGTAGACGCAATGAAGGGCGGCATTGTCTGGCAAAAAGAGTACGCGTCGCAGCCACATCATCTGCATACACGAAGCAGTTACGCATCCTGTACGCCATCAGTTGACGAAGAGCGCGTTTACGTCGCCTGGTCGACGCCCGAGCAGACAACTCTGACCGCCGTGACGCATGATGGTCAGGAAGTCTGGACCAGGGACCTGGGCTCATGGCAAAGTCAGCATGGTTTTGGAACTTCGCCTGTCGTCTACCGAGATCTGCTGATCCTGCACAATTCGCAGCAGGCGAATCAGCTGAAGGAAGGTGAGAAGCCCGGAGAAAGCCGAATGATGGCATTCAACCGAAAAACAGGCGAACTGGTCTGGAAGAAGGATCTGGAATCCGTGAACGTTTGCTATTCGGTTCCGATGATTTATTCACCACCGGATGGAGGACCGGATCAGCTGGTTTGCACCAGCACAGGAAACGGTGTCTTCAGCCTGGATCCGCTGACAGGCAACGAAAACTGGTCGTACAACGAGAAGCTGTTTGCCATGCGGACCGTTTCTTCGCCCGTTGAAGCCGGGGGGCTTCTGTTTGGCAGCAATGGTTCCGGAGCCTATTCCGGAAACTACATTGTTGCGATTCAACCGGGGCCGGAGGCATCACTTGTCTACAAACTACAGAACAGCAATCAGTTTAAGGCACCCTATGTTCCATGCCTGATAGCGAAGGATGAACTGCTGTTTTGTCTCTATGATCGCGGCTTTGCAAGCTGCATCAATGCAAAGTCCGGCGATATTCTGTGGATGGAACGAACGAATGCTCAGTTTTCCGGCTCACCCGTTCGAACACGAGACTGCATTTACTGTGCCGACGAAAAAGGTACCGTTTGGGTATTTGCTGCCTCAGACGAATACAAGTTGCTGGCAAAGAATGAACTGGGAGAAGAAAGCTGGTCGACGCCCGCCATTGCCAACAATCGACTTTATGTGCGAACAATCGGTCAACTGATTGCCGTCGGCCGGAAGTAATGCGAGGGTGCGGCGAATGACTCTGATTCGCGACTGATCAGGAATTCAATTTATGCCGTGAAGAAATCTTCGCGGCATTTTTTAACGTCTGAAGCACGACGCAGTAGCGCTCAGCCAGTTGAATCAGCTTATCCGCCTGTTCAACGCTCAGATCGCCGGTCAGTTGAAAGAGCAATTCAATTTCAAACAGGCCGACTGGCGCCTCACGGCTCACGCCAAGTGTTCCCCGGAAGTCCATTCTGCCGACGGCTTCGATGTGGGCAGACCTGAGCGGCAATTCCATGGCGGTGGAAACAGCTGCCAGCGTCACACCGGCGCAGGATACGAGGGATTGCAGCAACATATCGCCTGAACACGCGGTGGTACCGTCGCCACCAGTCATCGGGTGCAGCCCGGCAACGGTCATACCGTCGCATGATGGTGGTGGTGTCAGTCGGCAGGTGATCGACGCAACATCGACATCACCTGTGGCGTGAAGCAGGGCGACTGCCTTTTCCGGCTGTTCCTGATACAGCGCCTTCAGAGGTGCCTGAAGATTTCTTAGGGTCTCTCGGTCCATCGCGGCGCGATTCTTTGCAACTGAGGTTTCTGGAAGATGACGATGACACAAGGATTCACCAATCATTGGTGGACTGTGTCTGTGTGGACTGTGTCTGTGTCGGGAAATACCGGATGATATCGATAGTAAACCTGCAGCGTGAGCGTCGCCAGACATGTTGTCAGCAGTCTTCCGCCTGATTTACTGTAGTCGCTTCGGTCTCGAGGTGACCAGCTGCCTTTGGCCTCCCCTTCGGTTATCTGCCATGCGATCAGGTCGTCACGCAATCGTTCATTCCAGCGATTCCATTCTTCGCCCCCCCAGTTTCGCATAACTTGAGTGGCGAAGTAATTGTAGTAGAGATTGTCATATGGGCCGCGTTTGTCCAGAAGTGCGATTCCGTCCTTCATGTCGCC
>JAGQQE010000023.1 GCA_020426345.1 Planctomycetaceae bacterium | reverse complement strand
CACTTGTTGTGATGGCCGCCATACCTTTTGGTTTCATCGGGGCAGTGCTTGGCCACTGGATCACGGGAGAAACCTTTACCATTTTGAGTGCCATAGGAATGGTGGCCCTGGCAGGTATTCTGGTCAACGATTCGCTGGTGCTGATCGATTTTATCAACCATCGAGTTCGCGAAGGTTTACCGATTTATGAAGCCAGTGTCGACGGCGCGAAGAAACGATTGCGAGCCATCTTGCTGACCACGCTCACGACCGCTGCTGGATTAATGCCACTGATGTTCGAAACCAGCATGCAGGCGAAGTTTCTGATCCCAATGGCCGTGACGCTGACGTTTGGTTTGTTATTTGCCACTGTGTTGACGCTGATCGTGGTACCAGCACTGAATCTCATTCGAGAAGACATTCTGACTCGGGTTTTCAGGATGTCGACGCAGCCGGAAAGCGTCGATTGAAACTCGGGAACACTTGCCATCACCATGGAGTAGCACAATGAATCCGGTGGATCCAGCAAAAGTCCAGAATCGCAGACAGTGGGGCGGCGTCATCACTAGCATTGCAAGCTCTTGATTCTGTGACGCCTGATGTTCAAACGGGAGGCAGGTAGCCCGCCGCGAGTTCGGTGAAATCGCGGATTTGTTGGACCCGCCAGCTGTCGGATTGTTGCAATTCTGTTTGCATGATCTTTGCTACGACGGGTGCCGAATCTATTGCGGCCTGAGCATTCAGAAGGAGGGCTCTCAGACGTCGTGAAAGAACATCTTCGATGGTTCGAGCCATTTCCTGACGAACGGCCTGAACAACCTGGGCTTTGACATACGGAAGGCCTGGAATCAGCAGATCACTTCGCGAAGAAGTCTCCTCAATCAGACTTGGGATTCCGGCTGCTGTCACATCGTTCTCGGACAGAGTTGCAGTGTCGGGCCGTGAATGGTTGATGACTGCAGAAGACCCGTGCAGTGGCAGGGTGGCTGTACGAGACGTTGCATGTGGTAGCGAGCCAATCGTCGCTGCTTTATTGATGACCTCTTCGCCCATCTTCCGATAGGTCGTCCACTTACCTCCGATGACGGTCAACAGGCCCGCAGGTGAGACGTGCAAATCGTGTTCTCTGGATAAGTTGGCGGTCGACTTTTTCCCGCCTGGTTGCCCCAGTAAAGGTCGCAGGCCGGCGAATATGGACTGGATGTCCGAAACGCCAGGCTTTCGCACAAGGTAGCGTCCCGCATGTTCCAGCAGGTAATCAATTTCATGTCGGCCGGGTTTGGGTTCCAGAGAGATGTGTTCGACACGGTGGTCTGTTGTGCCAAGCAGGGTGTGTCCTTCCCACGGGATAGCAAACAGGACACGACCGTCATCCGTGTCCGGAATCATGAGACCCTCATTGCCCGGAAGGAAATCGCGGCTAAGCACGATGTGTGATCCCTGACTGGGAACAACCTGAGGGCGATTTGAAATGGACTCAGAGAGGTCCAGATTCATCATAGAATCGGCAAAGACACCCGTGGCGTTGACCACAACTTTCGCTCGAACTTGAAATACTTGACCAGACTCGTTGTCACGACAGGCCACCCCGTTGATTCGGTTGCCCAGCAGAATCAGTTCGGTTACCGGGCAATAGTTAAGAACTACGCCGCCGCTCTGGACGATGGTTTGGGCGAGACTGATTGCAAGGCGGGCGTCATTGAACTGGCCGTCTGAGTAGGCAACGCCGCCACGCAAGCCCTGCGTGCTGAGCGTAGGTAAGGATTGAGCCACCTGTTCAGCCGACAATAAGCAGGAATTGCGGAGACCATCTCTGCCAGCCAGAAAGTCATAAGCTTTCAGCCCGGCCAGGTAATACCATCGCGAACCCCGGCGATACGACGGAATAACAAAACGCAGTGGATGCACGATGTGCGGGGCATTGTTTAACAGCCGAGTGCGTTCGCGGAGAGATTCCCGCACCATGCCTATCTGACCGGATCGCAGGTACCTGACGCCACCGTGGATCAGCTTGGTTGAGCGGCTGGAAGTTCCTTTCGCAAAGTCCGCCGCTTCCAGCAGGATTGTTCGATATCCACGGCTAACGGCATCCAGGGCTGCGCCCAGTCCCGTTGCTCCACCGCCGATGACAACAACATCCCAGGTTGTCTTTTCGGCCAGCATCGAAATCATCAGGTTGCGATTCATTGGAAGGCTGTCGGCAAGAATGAGGACCGTTGGTGTGGAGTTCGGTTAAGGAGTTTCGGGGCTGATGGTGACACCGGCTGCGGCCATTTGTTCGACAGCAGCTTTGATGTCGCCCGTTTGCATGTCGACGCCGCGGCAACCAGGAAGAATCAGAGTCGTCTGAAATCCGGCCGTGACGGCGTCCAGTGCTGTAAAGCGGACACAATAGTCGGTAGCGATACCCATCACAGAAACGCGATCGACGTCGTTCGATCGCAGAAAGTCTGCAAGACAGGTCGCCTTTCGATGGCCATTGTCAAAGAACCCGCTGTAGCTGTCTATCTCGGGGTCCGTCCCCTTCTGAATGATTGTGTCGATGCGGGAAAGATTGAGGCCATCGACCAGTTTTGCCCCGAAGGAATTCTGAATGCAATGGTCGGGCCACGCGACCTGTGAAAGCCCATTCAGGTCGAAAACATCTCCGATCGAAACTCCCGGATGCTGGCTGGCAAAGCTCTGATGGTTTTTGGGGTGCCAGTCCTGAGTGGCAATGACCACGTCAAACTGAGGCATCCATTGATTCGCCAGAGGAATCAGTTCCAGGCCACCCGAAACAGCCAGGGCTCCGCCTTCAACAAAATCATTCTGCAGGTCGACGATGATCAGTGCATGCCGGGGCATTTGGTACTCCTTTCGGACAGAAAATCGATTGGACAGAGAATCGATGTCGCGTTATTCGATCACGGGGTCGCTTCAGCGATCATCCGGGCTTTCAGATCATGGAGACTGCCTTCCAGACCGACGCGATAACGCTCGGGATTATCAAATCGCAGCACCGGGGGGTGAAGTTGTTGTAATTCACGTTGAGCCCGTGATCGAGCTTCGTCCAGGGAAGGCAGGTCTGCCACGACCTGGCCGTTTCGAAGCACCGGCTGAAGCAGATCTTCGCCGGAATCCTGGGCATTCATACGATGAGACCGCGTCGGGTTGGCCAGATCCACGATGGTAACATCGTTGGCAACAGGCTGAAGCAGATTCCAGATCATGTCTCCGGAAAAGAAACCGTGAGCGTCGCGGAATCGTCGCACCTGAAGGATTCCCGGCGTGGAAGTCTTAATTGGCTGCTCAGACAACTTCAGTCGGGGTTGCCAGTCTTCGATCACAGTGGAATTTTCAGCGGGAGCTTTGCGAATCGCTCCGAGCTTGTAGACACCCCCAAGCGCTGGTTGATCGTAGGCCGTGACGAGTTTCGTTCCGACTCCCCAAATGTTGATCTGTGAGCCCTGCGCTTGAAGACTTTCGATCAGACGCTCATCCAGATCGTTGCTGGCCACAATTGCAGCATCAGCGAAGCCTGCTTCATCCAGCATTTGTCGGGCTGTGATACTCAGGCTGGCCAGGTCTCCGGAATCCAGGCGAATGCCAACCATCTTGTGGCCGGCTTCTTTCAGGTGTTTGCCCACCTGGATGGCATGGCGAACACCGTCGATGGTGTCGTAGGTATCCACTAGAAACACGCAGTTGTTGGGCATCGCGGCTGCATATTCCCGAAATGCCGTCAGTTCGTCATCGAATGACATGACCCAGCTGTGGGCGTGTGTTCCTTTGACGGGAATGCCGAATCGTTTTCCGGCAAGAACATTCGAGGTTGCAGCACAGCCGCCGATGTACGCCGCCCGGCTTGCCGCCAGTGCTCCGTCGATGCCTTGTGCTCGACGCAGCCCGAATTCCAGCACAGGCTGTCCTTTCGCGGCTCGGCAAATACGTGATGCCTTCGTCGCGATCAGAGACTGGAAGTTGATGATGTTCAGCAGAGCTGTCTCCAGCAGCTGACATTGAAGAATTGGTCCGGAGATCCGCAGCAGGGGCTCGTGTGGGAACATCACGGTACCTTCCGGAACAGCATCCACATCGACCGACAGCTTCATGGTGTTGAGGTAGCCCAGGAAGTCCATCGAAAACAGCGGCTTTCCGTCGTTGCCTTCGATCGTTTCCAGAAATGCCAGGTCATCTGCATCGAAGCGAAAGGTGCTCAAGAAATCGACGACAGGTTTTAATCCGGCTGTGACGAGATATTCACCTCTGAACGGAGACCGTCGAAAGAACAGATGAAAGACGGCGGTATCTTCAGCCTTCGCCCGGGACCAGTATCCGTAGGCCATGGTGAGTTGATAGAGGTCTGTGAGCAATGCCAGCGATGCTTGTGAATCTGTAGTGATCATGCGGTTTTCGGGCTTCACAAAAAGATGCAGGGTCTGGTGAATCGTTTCCGACAATGGGACTGTGTGGACGATCACTGATGCTCTGGATTGTCCGGCGGTGCCTGCCTGAAAGAACAAACCCAGAAGCGAGACATGCCGAAACAACGAACGGTTTCACGCAAAGGAGCAAAATTCTTCGATAGCAAATAGGCCTTTCCTGTCTTTGTGCGTTTAGCAGGCCCATTTGCATGGTTTCAGAATTTTATCGCCGACATTCGATGGCTTTGCTGGTCGCCTGCGCGATTGCACTGCCTTTTCTTACCTGGTACGGCGAAAAGCTTCCTTCGAATAACGATATCGAAACCTGGCTGCCGGCAAAATCGGATCTCCGGACCGACTACGACGAGTTTGTCCGAACCTTTGGTGCGGACGAAGTGATTATTGTAGCCTTCCAGAAGCCATTTCCGGAGGCAGACCGATTGAACAGCCTTGCGGCGCGTCTTCAGGGTTTGAAGGGGGTTGCGTCCTGCTGGACTCGTCAGCAAGTGGCGGAAATGATGATGGCCAATGACGTAGATGGGCAAACGGCTCAGGACCGACTTGTCCACCTGCTGAAGGCACCGAAGGGCGACCTGGAAACATTGTTGCTGGTTCTGAACAGTCGCGAGTTGTCATCTCGTGCCATGTTGCTGGATGGTATTCACCGTCAGCTGGCTTACTGCGATCTTGGCAACGCAATCGTCGCGGGTGCTCCCGTAGTCGCCTCACAGCTGGACCTGCTGGGAAGCCGTGAAAGTTCCCAGACCCTGTTTGGTCTGACGCTGGTGATCTGCGGTGTTCTGCTTTATCTGAACGTAGGTAGCTGGAAGATTTCACTGGCTTTGATGGCGGCGAATGTGTTAAGCATTCAGACCACCTTGTCTGTGATGCACTTTCTGGGGCAGGAGATGAATTTTATTCTCTCTTCGCTGCCGGTGATGGTGATGGTCTTCACCACAGCTTCATCCATCCATTTTATTGGTCAGTATAACCACACGGCCTGCTATCCAGACGGGCTGGGCCGCGCGATGGCCTCTGTGATTCGACCAAGCGTTTTCGCTGCTCTGACCACCGTAATCGGCCTGCTCAGTCTGGTCTGGTCTGATGTCGGGCCGATACCAGTGTTCGGCAAGGCTGCAGCCATCGGTACGGTCATTTCCTTCATGGTTGGCATTGGACTGACGCCCTGCGTGCTGATGACGCTGAAATACCGGCCCCCTGAAACCGGGACTGGTCAGGAGTGGCTTGAAAGATTTGGTGTTCGCGTACTGAATCAGCCGTCTCGATTTCTGACGCCGCTACTGGTGCTGACCTGTGTGTGTGCGCTGGGACTGGGAAGTCTGAGATCGCTGATTGATCCTCTGGAGTTTCTTCCGGGGAATGATCCGGTTCTGCAGGATACTCTGCAGGTGAAGAACTCTTTGACCAGCCCAACCAGTATTGAAGCGGTGGTGGATTTCAAAGGAGAAGATTCATCATTCGTGTCGCGACTGCTGGCCATCCAGAGTATCGAAGAGACTCTGATGTCGCATCCGAACGTTTGTCATACCTTGTCACTTGCCGACTTCTTCCCGGCCGACGTTGTCGACACGGAATTGTCCGTGAGCCGACTGATCTCTTCGGCTGGCAGCAGTGCATCGAAGGGCTTGATCGCCGACGGCAGCCGCCTCTGGCGCATATCAATTCGATTGCATGAAGATTCGCCCTCCGAGATGCACGAGACGCTGGAGGGTTTAATTGCATCGACAGCCGGGCATGACATCAAGTTCACAGGTCTTGGACCACTGCTTGAACAGGCTCAGGGGGACATCTTTGAAGGGTTCTGGAAGAGTTTTTCTTCGGCCTTTATCCTGATCTCGATTGTCATGGTCGTGGCTTTGAGGTCTCCTTTGGCGGGACTTGTGGCGATGATCCCGAATTTGACCCCGATTCTCCTGGTCTTCGGGATTCTGGGATGGGCCGACTATCCGATCGATATCGGTATCATGATGACCGCGAGTATCGCGCTGGGCCTGGCTGTCGACGGAACATTTCATTTCCTGTTCAGCTATCAGGACTGTTTCCGTTCGACGAAGTGTCGCTACCGGGCGGTTCGTCGGGCGTTGATGCATACGGGTATGCCCATTATTTGCTCCGCCATCATTTCCGGAACAGGGTTGCTGGCTCTGGGACTGTCGCCGTTCCGTCCGACGATGCGTTTTGGCGTGTTGATGTTTTGTCTGTTGTCGACGGCCCTGATTGGTGATCTTGTGCTGCTTCCCGCGTTTCTGGCCCTGGGGACACGCCGCAAGCGACTCACTCGCACTTCTCACACGATCCCCATCACGCGCAAACAGATCGCGGCGTAGTTGGCACCAGGTTTTCGCTTTCTGGTGGGAATTCGAAAGAGGGTTCTCGGTGCACAGTCCGAGGACCGGTATAATCAGCCGATTGCTGCGAGGATTGTTCTTCGCGGCTCCTGGTTAGTGAATCTCTCTTTTGATCTGTGACAATGCCTCGCCATTCCAATTCGGGTCCTTCAAAGCCGGGCCGTAAACGTTCCTCCACGTCGAACTCCGGAGGATCGCGCAAAAAAACGGGCTCATCCGGGCGCCCTTCGCGTCCCGCAGCAAAGAGAGCGCCTCGTCGAGACCCATCGAAAGGCCGTGGCGCCGCACGAGCCGGAGACAGAGACGAAGCTATCCTGCCCTTCGCGCCGGAACGAGGTGTGGTCCTTCCGGGAATGCGATCTGAGGCGGGTCCGGATGAGGCGGTAGAAGATGATCGTGAACGCATGCGCCTGCAGAAGTTTCTGGCAACCGCAGGCGTTGATTCTCGCCGTAATTGCGAAGAGTACATTCGTACGGGGCGCGTCACAGTCGACAGTCAACCCGTGCTGGATCCGGCTTCCCTGGTGGATCCGGAATCTCAGGATATTCGCCTTGATGGCGAACGGCTCAGGATGCCTCGCTACAAGTACTTTCTGCTGAATAAGCCCAAAGGAGTGCTGTGTACCAGCCGGGATCCACAGGGACGGCCTCGGGCGATTGATCTGGTCCCTTCGCAGGGACGCCGTTTGTTTACCGTCGGTCGGCTGGACGAAAGTACCGAAGGGCTGTTGCTGATCACGAATGATGGTGATTTAGCGGAGCGACTGGCCCATCCTCGATTTGAGGTCGTTCGGCGATATCGATGTCATGTTGCAGGCGTGCCGACGAATGACACGTTGAAGCAACTGCGAGAAGGGATGTACTTTTCAGACGGATTCTTTCGCTTTCGGGGTGTCCGAGTGCTGAAGCGAAAAGGCCGAAGCGTCATGCTGGAACTGGAATTGCGGGAAGGCAAGAATCGCGAAATCCGTCGGCTGCTCGCAAAGGTCGGCCACAAGGTGATTACGCTGGAACGAATTGCATTCGGGCCGTTGCGGATAGGATACCTGAGCCCCGGGAAGTTTCGAGAACTGCGTCCAGCGGAAATCGGCCAGCTGAAACAGGAACTGGAACAGATGGAGAAACAGCGGGTCGTGGATTCCAATCGGCGACCACTTCGAAGACCGAAGGCCGATCCCGCAGAAAGCACGCCCGATCAGGGTGAGACCAGCAAAAGTGACGCACGCCCGTCGCCTCGAAAGCCAGCGTCCTCTGTTGGCCGACCAGGCGGAAAGGGAGCTGCCCAGAAACGCGGAGGACCAAAGAAGCCGGCCCCTGCGATCAACAAGGGTCGAGATCGTCGCCGCAATAAATAAGGTTCACACGCCGTCAATCGGCTTTCCCTCTTCGTGTCGAACCGTGTTTCGGCTCAGGAGAAGGATCGCCCCAAGCCAGACGGGCAGAAACAAGATCCATACTTGTGACATGCCCAGCACCCCCATCGAACGGACGCAGAGTCGGATGAGTACACTTGCGGCGGCTTCAGTCGCCGGTTTAACAATTCCATTCGCGACAGCGTTGTACTTTCGCTGCATTGGTATCTCGAGCGGCAGGAACAGTTCTGCCGTAGCGACGTCGTAGATCGATCGACGGTACACATCCCCTGCTCGAGCGATTGTGACAGCAAGCAGGGATGAGAGATATTCGCGGGACTGAAGCAGCAAAAGAGCGATCAGTGCACACAGAACCGGAAAGGCCTGCAGTGCTCTGCTGGTCCCGATTCGATTCAGAAGCCTGCCGGTGGCAAACAACTGAATCATCAGAATCAGCGAATCTGTGACGGCATAGAACCGGGCAAAGTACGCGGTAAGCAGTGCCTCATTTGACTGAAAATGCACGGCGGCAATGGACTTCCATTGATAGCTGATCATCGTCAGCACCAGTGATTTGCATGCCGTCATCGTCATCAACGCGATCAGAAATACGGTGTTGTTTGTATTTCCAGTCGAGGCGAGAAGCGGATTTTCAATGTTGTTACGAAAAGCCGTTTGTTCTGAGAGCCGACGTTGCCAGGTTGATCCGGAACGGAACAAAGGGAACGACAAAGTGGCAACGGCAAACAGATCCAGTCCGCATAAGAAAATCAGCCAGGTGCGACCGCCCAACGCGAGTATTTCGCTACCCATCACGATTCCGGTAGCGATTCCGGCCATCGGGGCCCCTGCAGCAACAACCGCGAAGGCACTCTTTGCCCGCTGGTGCTGAAACACTTCCGCCAGCAGCGATGTC
Organism: Planctomycetaceae bacterium; assembly: GCA_020426345.1. Taxonomy (GTDB): domain Bacteria; phylum Planctomycetota; class Planctomycetia; order Planctomycetales; family Planctomycetaceae; genus F1-80-MAGs062. Next base: position 22,846 of record JAGQQE010000023.1, on the reverse strand, counting down.
AGCTGGATTGTGTTCAGACAACCGCGAACTTCGGCCAGAATATACAGCAGACTCACTGCCCAGATTCGAGTTTCGTTAAGTCCGTCGAGCCAGTCCAGCAGCAGTGTGGCAGTCACCAGACTGATGCGAGTGGTGCGAGCGATTCGAAGGATGCGGACGGATTTCCCCAGTCGATTTGCGAGTGCCGCCGAAAGACCCACTGCGATCGCGGAGAACAGGAACATCTCCGGAAGTGAACTGATGCCTCGCTGCGATAGAAACAGACTGTCTCCCACAGTTCTCGCAACGAAATACGATGAGGATGTCAGGAAGCTGTAAAGAAACAACAACCCGACAGCCCGCTGCTGCGGTAGGGGAATTCCCAGAACATCTCGAACGAAGTTTTTGAACAATCCAGAACCTTAAAAAGTGCGAGGCCACGCGACATCGGGCCGCGAGAAAACAGGCCGCGCGGAATGGGCGACTGCCCAGGGAATGCCTGTCAGAAGAAGTAACATCCAGCGAGCGTCGGAAAGTAGTGGGGCTTAGTGTTCGGATCGAGTGGCGTAGGTGTGTTGCGTGCCGGCCGGCCCAATCCGAACGGTGTAGCTCTGCCCGTCCGCAGCCACCGATGCCTTCACCCATTCGCCCTTGCAGCCTTCAGTCGGGCCGTGGTTTGCGATGAATTCGGCAGGTGCCTGTTTGGATGCATCCAGCTGAACATTCTGGTGCAACTGAAATAGATCCTGCAGAGACTTTACCTCGCGCAATGTCTGCATCGTTTGCTCTGCTCCCCCTTTGGTTGGTCCGTTGCACATCACAGCCACAACCGGATCGATTGCCAGGACAAGAGCCGGGTTGTTGCTGACGGGCAGGCCGTGATGGGTCACCATAAACAGATCCACCAGTCCGATTCTGTTTGTTGGTGTGACGAGGTCGGCTTCCACATTCCAGGTGAGATCGCCACAGGTCAGAAAACGGAATTCTCCGAAAGTAAAGAGTAGGCTGAGGCTGGCAGCATTGTCCGAGGGATCGTGGGGTTTTGGCAGATGCCGACTGGCATACGGGTTTGGCTTTCCTTTGTCATCGATCACTGCGCGGCCGGATGTGAGTACTCGGACGGAGAGCGGTGTGTTGCCGGATTGCAGGGGGATCGAATCGCCCGCGGCAAGTGACTTTGATGCGTTCTGGCTTGCGCTGCGATAGGCGGCAATTCGTTCGTGGTAATTGGGGTCTTCCTGAAGTTCGTCAGGGATTCCACGATCCCAGAATGTACCGATGCCCAACTCCGCCTGAAGAGCCGCGTGGTTGCCGTAATGATCCAGATGCCAGTGCGAAACGACCGCATGATCGATGCGGGACAGTCCGGCAACGTCTTTGGCAACGTGAATGATACGCTGCAGGTCGCGCCCATGGTTATCCGGATAGCCGGAATCGATCAGCATCGATTCACCCGAGGGAGTGACCAGAAGCGTCGCCGCGCCTCCTTCGACGTCGATGAAGTAGATATCGAGCCGCTGATCTTTTTCAGAAGCAGAAGCGGAACCGGCAAGAAGGACAACAAAACCGGCCAGAAAGTGGTGTATTGCAAATGGTTTTTGAACCCAACTCAGCATCAGGACATCCTTAATGTTCAATGGTTGGCATAGAATGGGTGTCAATTCACCCAACGCCGTTGCACGCCCAACGTTGTTGAGTGATGCATAGACGCTTTCGATCATGCGAATCAGAGCCTTCGCCTGCCATCGGGTCAAGTGGTTGTGTCATGTCTTCGCGCAGCGGGCCTCTGGTCGTCGAACCGGGGATTCGTCATTTCTCGCCGTTGCGATCGAGGTGTTCGATTGCAACGCGACGGCTTGCCGTCGTCGCAGGATTCGTTGAGAGAGAACAAATGCAGTCTGGAAAACGGAAACTCATCGTCTTTACTGATCTTGACGGATGTTTGCTGAACAAGCACGACTACGACTGGTCTGCGGCCGCGGGGACTCTGCAGGAGCTCCGTCGTCGAGCAATCCCCGTCGTGCTGAATTCCAGCAAAACGGTCGCTGAGATGCGGGAGTTATCATCCGAGCTGGGCCTCGACGGTCAAACCATCGTCTCAGAGAACGGTGGAGCGATCTGCTGGGGAAAAGAAGTGCCGAAACTGGCGGGCTCCGTCGAAGTCATCGGTTCCTTTCGCCGGGACATCGTTCGCCTGTTAGGGACCCTGAAAGACAGATATCTGTTTCGCTCATTTGAAGACATGGGCCTTGATGGTGTGATGGAAGAGACACAACTCCCCCGGCATCGAGCATCCCTGGCCATGCAGCGTGAGAGCACGGAACCGTTGATATGGGAAGACACAAATCAGGCGCGTGAAGATTTCGAATCGGTTTTGCACCTGCACGGCTTTCACCTCACGAAGGGAGGAAGATTCTGGCATGTTGCCGGAGATGCCAGTAAAGGAACGGCCATGCAGAAAGTGACCAGTGAATTTCTTCGACAAAGTCTGCTATCGTCCCCTCAGGAGATTCTGCTGACAGCGGCTGTAGGAGACAGCCCGATAGACCAGAGCATGCTGGATGTGGCAGACGTTCCGATAGGAATTCCAACCGACCGGGGGCTGGGAGTGAGAATCGATGCTCGGCGTGGCATCGCGGCGACGCTGGTCGGTGCAGCCGGATGGGCCGAAGCCGTCACCAGATTACTGCGAGAGTTTGACGAACCGTCGGGCTGAAAAGCGACCAACGCACCTGATTAGAAAGCACGAATACATGGCGGATTTTGCTCAGGACGGGATCATTGGGACCCTTCATAACCTGCGAAACCGATCGACGGAAGAACTGGAAGCGGATCTGTTACGGTTCTCCGAAGAGACGCCGATGTCTCTGTTGCTGCCATGTCTTTACTCTGAGCTCGAAGGGCCGGCGATGGAGCACATCGTCGACGAACTTGCCAGGATAACGTATTTAAGCGAGATCATCATCGGACTCGACCGGGCAAACGAGCAGCAGTTTCTGGCAGCAAAGAAGTTCTTCGAACGCCTTCCGCAAAACTACGTTGTCCTCTGGAATGATGGAACACGTCTGCGACATGTGGATGCCGCACTGCAGGCAGAGGGATTGTCGCCAATAGAACCTGGAAAGGGCCGTAATGTCTGGTATTGCCTGGGCTATTTTCTGGCCTCAGGTAAGTCGAAGGCTGTGGCTTTACACGACTGCGACATCCTGACGTACGAACGGTCTCTTCCGGCTCGTTTGCTGTACCCGCTGGCCCATCCGTCTTTCAATTATCTGTTCTGCAAGGGCTACTACTATCGGGCGGCGCAGGGGAAACTGAACGGTCGGGTCTTTCGGCTTCTTGTGATTCCATTGATCCGTGCGATGAAGACCGTGCTCGGTAATGTGGAATTCCTCGATTACATGGGGAGCTTTCGGTACGCCCTGTCGGGAGAATTCGCGATGAAGTCTGAAGTGATTACATCGCTGCGCGTGCCAAGTGACTGGGGACTGGAGATCGGTACGCTGTCGGAGATGTATCGCAACTGCAGCCTGAACCGAATCTGCCAGGTCGACATAGCCGACGCCTACGATCACAAGCACCAGCTTGTCTCAGAGGACGATCGAACGGGAGGCCTGCATCGCATGGCGAATGACATCTGTAAAGCTTTCATCCGAAAGCTGGCGGTGGAGGGCGTCGTGATCAGCCGCAGCATGCTTCGAACTCTCAAGGCCTGCTACTACAGAACCGCCCTGGATCTGGTTCATCACTATCACAATGACGCTGCGATGAATGGCTTGAACATGGATCGACACCAGGAAGAATCGACGGTGGAGCTGTTCAGTCGCGTCCTGGTAGCCGCGGGGGATGAGTTTCTCAGTCGGCCGGACGAGAGTCCGTTTATTCATAACTGGTCCAGGGTCACCAGCGCTCTGCCTGATATCTATGAACAGATCCTTGGTGCAGTGGAAGCAGACAATGCGTGATCGTCCTTTCGACGTCACGGCCCTGAATTGACCAGTTTGCTGGTTCTGTGAACTCGAACAGAAAAGGCCCGACTGATGAACTCTGATCATGCTGAACAGGAATTCGAGAATCAGCTGCTTCAGCACCTGAATTTCCTGTACCCGTCTATGGATGCTGATGCGCTGGTGGGCAGGATCCGGCAGATCTTTGAAGATTTCAGCAGATCGGTTCCCTGTTCACTGAGCGACCTCTGGTGCCAGAGAGACATACTGCTGATTACTTACGGAGATTCGATTGTTGACGACGACGCAACACCACTGAATACGCTTCAGCAGTTCCTTGACGAATACTTGAAAGACGCGGTGTCCTCGGTGCATATTCTGCCGTTCTGCCCGTTTAGTTCGGATGACGGGTTTGCGGTGGTGGATTACACCGTGGTGAATCCCGCACTGGGAGACTGGTCGCACATTCGCCGGATCGCCGAACGGTACCGATTGATGGCAGATATTGTCATCAACCATGTCTCATCAGAAAGCCAGTGGTTCCGGAACTTCTGCGAGAACGTTGAACCCGGTGCGACGTACGTGATGCAGGCTCGTCCGGAGGATGATCTGACGGATGTTGTCCGACCCCGCGCTTCACCGTTGCTTCGGCCAACGGAAACCCTGGACGGAACCAAATACGTCTGGTGTACGTTCAGCCATGATCAGATCGATCTGGACTTCCGAAACCCCGAAGTGCTCCTGGCCTTTCTGCAGATTGTGCGGCTGTATCTGGAACAGGGCGTCCGGATCTTTCGGCTGGATGCCGTCGGGTTTCTCTGGAAAGAAGTGGGAACCTCCTGCATGCATCTGCCTCAGACACATGAGGTCGTCAAACTCATTCGTTCCATTACCGACTATTACGCCCCGGGAACATTGCTGATCACAGAAACAAACGTACCGAATCACGAAAACCTGACGTATTTTGGCAACCGTAATGAAGCCCACGTCATCTACAACTTCAGCCTCGCGCCGCTGCTGGTGCATGCTCTGCTGACCGGAACGACAGAGTACCTGAAGCGCTGGATGATGAGCATGCCGCCGGCACCGGTGGGGTGCACGTATCTGAATTTTACCGCGTCGCATGACGGTATCGGTATGCGACCCGTTGAGGGTTTGTTGTCCGAGGAAGAGCAACAACAAATGGTCGACACCATCTGTCGTTTTGGAGGGCGCGTTTCGACGCGTCGAACAGCGGACGGTGGAGAACGGGTCTATGAATTGAACGTGTCGCTCTTTGATGCGCTGCGTGGTACGGTGAGTGGGGAAGACGAATGGCAGTTGCATCGTTTCCTGTGTTCTCAAACCATCATGATGGGCCTCGAAGGTATTCCCGCCTTCTACATCCATAGTCTGCTGGCGACCCCCAACGATCATGACACGCTGAAGAGAACGCAGCACAACCGCAGCATCAATCGTCACAAGTGGGATCTAAATCAGCTTCAGCCGCTGTTGAATGATCCGGAGACGATCCAGTCTCAGGTTCTAAAAGAGTTGAAGCGGCGTATGAAGATCCGGGCTGAACAGTCCGCCTTTCATCCCAATGCGACTCAGTTCACGCTGCATTTAAGTGACCCTTTCTTTGCGTTCTGGAGACAAAGCACCGACCGAAGTCAAAGTATCTTCTGTGTGCACAACATGACCAGTTCCATTCAGTCACTGCGCTTTACCGACCTCAACCTGATCTCAACCGATCTTTGGTACGACGCGATTTCCGGTCATCAATATGCTGACCAGGTCAGTGAAATCGAAGTCTTACCCTACCAGTGTCTATGGGTCACGAATCGATGATGACGAGAGGTGTCACGTTTCATCGAGTTCCGGAGTGTCACGGAGTCCGTTCTTAATGGCACGGCTCAGTTCGTCCGCTGATTCGGTTCCCGTCGTGGAAACGGATCGACATTCCTCAAGATTTCTGAACCAGGTGTGCTGTCGTTTTGCGAATTGCCGTGTGCCGGTCTTGATCTGTTCGACGGCTGCATCGAGCGAACATTGGCCGGACAGATGTTCTATCAGTTCGCGATAGCCCAATGCCTGCAGAGCCGTTCGACCGGCGGGTGGATCCAGTGACATCAGCCATTCCACTTCCGGCAGCAAGCCCAGTTTCATCATTTGATCCACGCGTTCGTTAATTCGGTTATGAAGCCAGTGACGAGGCGGATCAATCCAGATGACTCCGCGAGGCTGATCTGCCACAGGACGTGGATGTTGTGATTGCTCGTCAGACAATCGTCGTCCGGTCAGGCGATAGACTTCAATGGCTCGAATGATGCGCCGAGTGTCATTGGGATGCAGTCGCTGTGCTGACGTTGCGTCAATCATCTTTAATTGTTCGTGCAGCCATGCTCGGCCATGCTGCATGGCTTGCGATTGCAGATGGTCCCGCAGGTCCCAGTCGGCTTCCGGTCCTTCAAACAGACCTCGAAGCAGGCTCCGCAGGTACAATCCCGTGCCGCCCACAAACAAAGGTGTGCGGTTCCTTTTCACAATGTTTGTGGCTGCAATCGTCGCCATCGAAACAAATTGAGCCACACTGAAGTCCTGCGAGGGATGTGCGACGTCGATCAGGTGATGCGGCACGCCTTCCTGCTCGTGCGGCAGGGGCTTTGCAGTGCCAATGTCCATCCCAGTATAGATGGCCATGGAATCGAGCGAGACGATTTCGGCTTCCAGCAATTGTGCCAGGCGGATCGAAACGGCTGTCTTGCCGGAAGCGGTTGGCCCGGCAAGAAAAACACTTCGACGCAGGATCTGAACGGCCAGAGTCATTGGCAGTCAATCAACGACGGTCCACAGAATTGATGGGTCACAGAATAGATGGGTCAACGGGCTGAGATGGGTGACCAGGGATTGTCGAGCAGCGTTCGCCGTTCCTGACGGACATCGCATCCTCCATTTCACGCATCGACGCACTTGTCACTGATGTCGCGTCGGCACCAGCCACCGTCCCAGGTGATTTTATCAACAGCTTCGTAGGCACGCGATTTTGCATCGGCGACGGTGTCGCCCAGAGCGGTGACCCCAAGGACACGACCACCAGTGTTCACGACTTCGCCGTTCTTTTCTGTTGTGCCCGCATGAAACACCTTCACATCCGGCAGATTATCCGCATCCGAAAGACCATGAATCATATGGCCTTTCTGGTAGTTACCGGGGTAGCCGTCGGAGGCCATGACAACGCAAACCGAAGGCCGAGGATCCCAGTCGAGTCCCTCCAGCTCAGCCAAACGTCCGGTGGCAGCCAGTGACAACACCTGCGCAAGGTCCGATTTCAGCCTCATCAGGACGGGCTGCGCTTCGGGGTCACCAAACCGAACGTTGTATTCCAGAACTTTGGGCCCGCTGTCGGTGAGCATGATGCCAGCGTAGAGGACACCCGAGAAGGGGCAGCCTTCAACCCGCATCGTATGAACCGTTGGAATAAGAACCCGCTGGATAATCTCGTCCATCAGCTTTTCAGTGACCAGCGGTGCCGGACAGTAAGCGCCCATGCCTCCCGTGTTTGGACCCTGATCGCCATCGTAAGCACGCTTGTGATCCTGTGCTGCATCCAGAGGGATAATGACGTCGCCATCGACGATGGCCAGAATACTGGCCTCCTGACCAACGAGGCATTCTTCGATAATCAGAGATTGCCCGGCGTCGCCGAATGTTCGATCCTGAAGGATTGATTTGCAGGCGGCTCGCGCTTCTGAACGATTCCTGCAGACAAAAACGCCCTTACCTGCAGCCAGTCCATCGGCTTTGACAACCATCGGGCCTTCTTCATTCTGCTCGATGTATTCCAGGGCTTCGGCAAGGCGAGAAAACACCTGAAAATCAGCCGACGGAACATTTGCCCGACGAAGAAGCTTTTTGGTGAAAACCTTGCTGCCTTCCAGTCGAGCTGCAGCGGCAGATGGTCCAAAGACCTTCAGCCCCGCGCGGCGAAATTCATCGGCAATTCCGGCAACTAATGGTGCTTCAGGTCCGACAACCGTCAGATCGATTTGATTCTCTTTCGCGAAGTGCATCAGACGAGAGATATCTTCGGCGGGGATATTAACGTTTTCCGCGTCAATCCCCGTTCCGGCGTTCCCCGGAGCACAGTAGACCCTGGTCACAAGCGGCGACTGGCTGAGTTTCCAGACAAGAGCATGTTCACGTCCACCGGATCCAATGACCAGAATCTTCATCGCGTACTTTCACCTTCCGGACCATGATGTTCCGGGTCGTTGCTCAACAGGGGCAGGAGTTCGGCAGACAGGTTAACGAGGCCAAACGTCAACTTCGATTCAGAGCGACACGCAGATCCGGTTTTCTTCGAACCTGAGAGCAGTGAATCGTCCGGCAAATGACAAAGCCCGGCCTTCTGACGGAGGCCGGGCTTTGAAATGAGCATCCTGATACTTCAACACTCAGGACATTGATCACACTCAGGACATTGATTGCGGCGCGGGTTCGGGTTTCAGAATGAAAGGAAACACACGAACGGCAACCCCGGGTGGATGCTGGGTCTTGTAGGCCAGCTGAGCAGCTCGGTCGGCAGCGAACTGGAGACGGATGAACTGCAAACCACAGAAAGAATCAACATCTGCTTCGGCGGCGACATCAGCAAACATTTCGCCAGCAGACGCAGCATGACGGCGCACACCATGAATACTGCGTTCGCGAACTTTGACGCCGGCAGCAGCCAGTTTAATCAGACCCTTCAGAAATCGCCCGACTGTTGTATCGGCGCCGGATACACGCCAGAGTCGCTCCCACTCTTCGTGGGCTTCCCAGTAGTAGCCGAAATTAAAGAAATCCACACCAAGCAGGTAATTGCGATTAGTGCACCAATTGTCCTGATTCAAAGCCTTGGGGCCCTGGCCAGGTGCATGCTTGCGACCATGGCTGTGACCTTTGGGGTCACGAATAGGATGGGGCATTCCGGAACCGGGGAAGTACGCGTACTCAGGAAGTGGTGTTCCGGGTAGCAGGCGTTCAATTTCGGCTTCTGCCGTGATCATAGGTGGTCGACTCCACGAAAGGGGTGCCTGGGCTGGTTGCTCCGCGGAATGAGATCAGACGATTTTGATCAGGAAACACGCGGAACTTGCTTCCTGATCAACCTGGACATCGCTGAGGCCTGAACAAAAGATCAGTATCTGATCCGTGTCGTTTGGGTTGGCACGAATTTACACCTTTTTCCGGTAACTGCGAGAACTAGTTGCTCGAAACGGTTAGTTTCGTGGGACCTTTCATTCGTGGGCAACTTCGTAAGCACAATGGTTGCCGTTTCTGTATCTTGCCTAAAGTTAAAATGAGCAGGGGGTTACGGAAACTGTTCGTGCGGTCTTTCCCGGAGTCAAGTGGCACACGCGTTCCAGGACAGCCCTGGCGACGCACATTGTCCGAAATACCGGCGATCAGGAGTCGGAGAGCAGACCCAGTCTGCGGAGGGCGGGCTCAAGGCTCCGTTGGTCTCCGATTTTTAGTATGGCCTCTGGTTGCAGGTAATCAGGCAGATTGTCGGCCGTACCACTATCCTGGTGAATTGAAATAGCGGTTGCGACTTCGGGTGAAGCCCGTTTGATGGCCTGAATAACGTCCCTTCCGGATGTGGGTTGCATTTCCGCGGCAGCGATCACAAGGTCATACGTACCGTTGAAGAATTGCCGGAGGCCGTCGTCGCCGTTGACAGCAACATCGACCGTGTGGCCCAGACCTGCGAGAAGATCATCCAGTGGTTTTCGACGAACAGCGTCCTGATCGATGTGAAGAATACGCTGTTTCTCCGAAGTATTTCGGTGCTCAACTTGCTGCTGAGCCTCAGCCGAAGGTTGGGCTGTGGCGAGCGGTTGGACGCCGACTAAAGGAAGCCGAATGGTAAATACTGTCCCCCGAGGTGTGTTTGGGGCAGCTTCCAGGGTACCACCGTGAGATTCGACAATTCGTTTCGACAGGCAAAGTCCCAAACCGGTACCGGTGGCTTTAGTGGTGACATACGGTTGAAAGAGTTGCTCCCGGACAGCATCCGGAATTCCATGACCTGTGTCAGCAATCTGGATGACAGCCTGATTATTGGCTTCACGCAGCGTCATTCGCAGTTCGCCACTTTCGGTCATTGCTTCGACCGCGTTGGAAAGCAGGTTCACGATGACCTGAGTCAACTCAACTTCATTGGCTACGGTCGGTTGGACCATCTCCAGATCCGATACGAAATCGATACGGTTCTCCTGATTCTCTGATTGCCACAACACACTCGTCAGCTTTGGCACGTGCTCCAGAAGCGAACGCAGGTCGGTGAGTGTTCGATTGGTATTTGTGGAGTTTTGATAAAAGCTTCTGAGGTTTGTCAGCAGTCGTTCGGCGTGTTCGACAGCAACCACCAGCTGATCAATTCGGGGCTTGATGTCGTCCGGAACGTTGACCATGTCGTTCAGCAATTGGACGATGCCAAAGATGGGCGAAATGGCATTGGCCACGTCATGAATCACGCCTGCGGTAACTTCTCCAAGAACAGAAAACTTTTCGCGCTGGAGCAGAGATCGTTCAGCGAGTTCCAGCCGACGAACAGTCTCCGAAAATTTCCTGCTGGCCTGTCGCAGTTCATCGTCAACCTCATGAAGTTCTGATGCCGCTCTCTTGTTCCCCGTGATATCCCTTTGAAGGGCGATAAAGTGAGTCGTCTGGCTCCTGTTATTACGCAGGGGACTGATGATCCATTCCAGCTCGAAAGGGGTCCCATCGCGTTTGTAGTTTGTTGTTCGAGCGATGAAATTCTGACCCGATTTCAGCGATTCTTTCAGCTGATTCAGAAGAGATCGATCGGTGGCAGGCCCCTGCAGGATTCGGGGTGTCTTACCCATGAGCTCTGCAATGGAATACCCTGTCATACGGGTAAACGCACTGTTCACAAACAGAATCTGGGGACCGGGCTGTTCGAGATCCGCGGTAGTAACCAGGACGGAATAGTCAGCGTAGGCGGCTGCAAGTTCCAGCAAATCCTGTCGGACATGATGTTCTTCAGACTTCACGACGGCATACTCCGGGTCTCGTTCTCGCAATGGTCAGCAGGATAGCACGGACGATGAATCGAGTTGTCAGTCTGTGGATGCGGGGCAGGGACGGGCGAGGCAGGGATGGGCGGGACTATCCTGAGTCCCGTTATCAGAACACACGCACTTTCATTGATCAACGCCTAGCTGGAGGATTCCAGTGATTGATGGCTGAGTTGGCGGGCTGTGTTGCGAAAGGGCAGAGGAATATTCACATAACGTTGCAAACGGAAGTCCGCTGGGCAGCAAATGTGGTCGGGAAGTCGAAAACGCATCACCTGGACGGATGACAAATTGCCGCGTTGCAGAAACAATCCGCGCCATGAACGATCAATGGACACCCGAAACCTGGCAAAGTCGGCCTGCGATGCAGCAGCCGAACTACGACAACCCACAGGAACTAGCGCTGGCACTCCGGAAGCTGAGCCAGCTGCCTCCGCTTGTGACGGCGTGGGAAGTCGATCGCCTGCGCGGTCAGCTGGCCGACGCTTCCGCAGGAAAGGCCTTTGTCCTGCAGGGCGGCGATTGTTCCGAAAGCTTTGACGACTGCAATGCCGGATCCATTCTGCGGAAGTTGAAGGTGCTGATCCAGATGAGCCTTGTCCTGATCTGCGGCTCGCGCCAGCGAATCGTGCGCATCGGACGCATCGCCGGGCAATATGCCAAACCCCGGTCGTCTGATCTGGAGACGAAGGATGGAATAGAACTGCCAAGTTATCGAGGAGACATCGTTAATCAGTCAGGTTTCACGTCGTCCGAACGCCGACCGGATCCTCAATTGATGCTGCGGGCGTATGAACGCGCTGCACTGACCATCAATTATATTCGAGCGTTAAGTGAAGGGGGCTTCGCGGATCTGCATCATCCGGAGAACTGGGATCTGGAATTTGTTCGTAATACTCCGGGGTCTCGCAAGTACCAGTTACTGCTGGAAGCACTCAGTGATTCGATTCGTTTCATGGAGGTTGTTTCCGGTAGCGAACTCAAGGAGCTGAGCCGGGTTGATTTCTTTACGTCACACGAAGGTTTGCTGCTGGCATTCGAACAGGCTCTGACACGGACAGATCAGCGCGAGCGGGGTTGGTACAACCTCGGCACACATATGGCCTGGATCGGCGACCGAACCAGGGCCATTGACGGTGCTCATGTGGAATACTTTCGGGGCATCCGAAATCCCATTGGTGTGAAGGTCGGCAACAATATTGCAGCAGATGAGCTGCTGGATCTGATCCGTGTGCTCAATCCGGGTAACGAACCTGGTCGGTTAACTCTGATTCATCGGTTTGGTGCAGAGAAGATCCGACTTCGATTACCGGCTCTGGCCGAAGCAGTCACTCGTTCCGGCTTCAACGTGCTGTGGAGTTGTGATCCGATGCACGGAAACACCCAAACCGCGCGAAACGGAATCAAAACACGATCTTTCGATGAAATCACCTCCGAAATCATCACGGCGTTCCGTATTCACAAAGAGTGTGGAAGCCGACTGTCGGGAATTCACCTGGAACTGACGGGTGAGGATGTGACAGAATGTACCGGCGGCCCGGGTAACCTGACAGAGTCTGATTTGACTCGCGATTATCGCAGCCAGGTCGATCCGCGTCTGAACTACGAACAAGCGATGGAAATTGCCTTCCTGATCGCTGAGCAAATGAAATAGTGGCCCGGAAATAGTTGCCGAGGAATAGCCTCTTGCCAGCGGAGTCTGAAAGTTCAGCGAAAGCCGACCAGCCCGGATGGTTTGGTAAGCTGCTGCAGACCCTGAATATGGATGCTGCCGTCCGATTCGCCATCCTTGCACGATTCTGGCAACTGATCACCGGGCCGCTCACTCAGATGCTGATTGTGTATCAGTTTTCGGCGGCCAGACAGGATTATTATCAGGCGTTCTCGCGAATGCTGGGTATGCAGATTTTCGTTGAGCTTGGGTTGGGGGTCGTTCTGATCAACGTCGCAAGCCATGAATGGGCGCGTCTGTCCATGAATTCGTCTGGCCGCATCGAAGGGGACCGCGAATCATTATCGCGACTCGTCTCCCTTGGGCGAATGATGGTAAAATGGTATGGCGTCGCCACCCTGGTTTTCGTGGTCGCCATCAGCGCAGCGGGAATTCTCTTCTTCCGCGACACCGAATCACTGCAGTTGGCGGAAGCGGGCGCGCGGGAGCACATTCTTTGGTTCAGTCCCTGGGTTGCCCTGGTGCTGCTAACGGGCGGGCAGCTTGCTTTTCTGCCGCTGACGTCCATTCTGGAAGGCTGCAATCAACTGAATGAGCTGAATCGGGTTCGGTTCTGGCAGGCCGTCGCCGGTACGATTACGGTCTGGGCAATGGTTGTTCTTGGTTGTGGGCTTTGGGCTCTTGTTGGTTCGGCCGCCGTCCGACTGGCGGCGGATGCGTGGCTGGTTTGTCATCGGTTTCGACCATTCTTCGAATCGTTCCGGGCAGCATCTTCAGGACCTCAGGTTCAGTGGCGGACCGAGATTCTTCCCCTGCAATGGCGCATAGCCGTTCAGGGGATTCTGCTTTGGATGGCCAGTCAATTGCCGCTGCTGGTGATCTTTCGATACGACGAAGAAGGCAGGGCGACGCAGCTTGGCATGACATGGACCATTTTGACCGCCCTGCAATCCGCCTCACTGGCATGGATCGAAACGCGCCGGCCCGTCTTCGGATCTTTGATCGCGGAACGGCGTTTCGTCGAACTGGATCGCTTGTTCTTTCGCATGACCCGATTTTCGATGATGGGTATGGTGGCAGGCACGGGCGCATTCTGCGCAACCGTGTGGTGGCTTGGGACACGAAATGAGTGGCTGTTCGATCGGCTGTCGGGACGCATGCTGCCACTGTTTCCGACATTGTTATTTTCCGTCGCAATGATTGTGTACCAGTTTGCTCTTTGCACAAATCTCTACGTTCGCGCTCACAAGAAGGACCCTTTTCTCGTCGCTTCCGTGGTTTCCAGTTCCGTGATTGCGGGTCTCCAGTTCTGGCTCGGTCGATACTACGGCACCACCGGAGTTGCCGCCGGATACCTCGCAGGAATCGCTCTTGTCCAGGTGCCGCTCTGGACGATCATCTGGTGGACCACTCGACGCGAGTGGCATCGTCCGGGAGCTGCTCATGGATAATCTGCAACGAGGAGTGACGGCGGGTCTGCGTGCCGAACCTGAGGATCTTACTGGTATTCGCTGCCAGCGAGTGCCCTGTGCCCTGTGCGGTGCTGCAGATTCGCACCGGATCTGGCGCATGACGGATGTTCATTGCGGGGTGCCTGGTGAGTTTGACATTGTCCGCTGTGCTGTCTGTGGGCACATGTTTTTGAATCCAAGGCCGGTCAACGATCATCTGGGACGCTGTTACCCCGAAGATTACGGCCCGCATCAATCTCAGGTGTCTGGTGGACAGGCACACGGGACGGAGGCCCGGGGGACCGAGGCACAGGAAGCTGAGTCGCAGGGGTCAGGAACGGCTGATTTATCGGCTGAACGACCATGGTACCTGCGCGTGATCCCGTTGCGACATGTTCCGGGATTGAAACGTCTTTATCTGTGGCTTTTGGATGATCGTAGTCAACCGGTCCCGGAAGCGACGGATGCCGGTGGCGGCTCGGCGGCTCGGGCACTGGAGCTGGGATGTGCCACAGGTACCTACCTGCAAAAGCTGAAAGCCGCAGGTTGGCAGGCTGTCGGCGTGGAACCCAGCGAGAAGGCGGCCCTGAAAGCCAGATCAGCGGGTCTGACGGTTCAAACGGGCACACTGGATACGATCGAATTTTCTCCCGACGATGTTTTCGACCTGGCCGCCGCCTGGATGGTTCTGGAGCATGTTCCCGATCCCGCAGCGACGTTGCGGCAATTGTTTGGAGTGATTCGCCCGGGCGGAAAATTGTTGTTCAGCATTCCGAATGCCGGGTGCTGGGAAGCGATCGTGTTTGGTCGTCACTGGTACGCGTGGGAGCCGCCAAGGCATTTGCATCACTTCACCCCGGACTCGATTCGACGGCTGCTGACACAGGCAGGCTTTGACGATATCCGTGTGACGCATCAGCGGAATTTGTCTTACGTGATCGGAAGTCTTGGATTGTTGTTTCTCTCAATCAGGCCTTCCTGCCGAGTCGGTCAGCGTCTTCGTGACTTCCCCGGCAAGCCTCGTTTATTCATTCAACTGATGCTCGCCCCGTGGGCCCACCTGCTGGCGTGGTTGCATCAGGGCGGCCGCCTGACGATTTGTGCAACGCGTCCCGATAACGGCGGGGACTTTCATCAAGCGGAGCCGCGCCAATGAACGTGCTCTTTCTCTCGTCGGGCGATCGAGTGCCATCGGCGCGGTTTCGGATCCTTCCGTATCTGAAGCATTTTCAGGCGGATGGCCATCGGGTTGTCCTGGCGAACAGTTTCCCGCAAAAGTACGACTACTTTCCGTGGATGGGGTTTCGCCCGAGCCAGCTTTTGAAGCGCAGTGTCCGCTGGTGGCACTGGTTGCGAACCAGACTCCAACGATTCGATGTCGTCTTCATTGATCGTGAAATCTTCGATAACACATCAACGGACATGGAAACGCGCTTTCGCGAATCCTGTGGCAGGCTGGTGATCGATCTGGACGACGCTGTGTTTCTCCGTTACCCGGAGAAGTTCGACCGCCTGATGAAGCTGGCCGACCTGGTTGTCTGCGGAAATCGCTTTCTGATGGACAAAGTGCGACCTTTGAACGCGAATCTTTGTCATGTGCCGACCTGTGTGGACATGGATGACTATGCAGAGCGATTGCGGGAGCAGAAGAATTCGGAACGGCCGGTGGTTGGCTGGATGGGCACCGCAGGAAACCTCAAGTATTTATCTGTAGCGTCCGCCGCCCTCCGGCAGCTGGCCAGGGAACGATCGTTTGAACTGCGTGTGGTCGTTCCGTCTGCGGAATTGCTGAAAGACACGGATCTCCAGGGTGTTGATGTCGTCCATGAACCATGGCAGCCGCAACGTGAAACGGAACAACTGCGGCAGTTTGACATCGGCCTGATGCCGCTGTTCCCGAACCAGGAATGGGATGTCTACAAGTGCGGTCTGAAACTGATTCAGTATCTGGCTGTTGGAGTTCCCGGGATTGCTGCGCCTGTCGGGGTGAATTCAGAAATCCTGGATGGCAATCAGAACGGCTTCGCTGCTCAGGACACGGATGAATGGTTGTTCGCGCTGCGTCAACTGACGGCCGACCCGAACCTCCGCCAGCAGATGGGTCAACGCGGTCGTCAGACGGTTATCGAAAAGTATTCCATTCAGGCCAACTACCCGGTGCTTCGCGATGCCCTGCAGGGGTTACTGTGCGTGGAACGTTCCTGATCACATCTTCCTGCTGCACAGCCATGTTCGCTCCAGCCACTGGCGTTTTGTTCGCCCGGGCATGAGCCCCTGTCAAAATCGCGCGGATGGGCTTCAGGAACCCTGGTCGGCGCTGCTGGTCCAGCCAGCGGGCAATCCTTTGGTGACCTCGATATTGTGGAACGCGCTGCTGGTCCTGGCTCCAACCGTTCGCGCCCATTGGGCCATCTTTCGAATGCCTTCGTTGAGGGGCGTGGCCGTCGAATGTCCAAAGACTTCGTCGCACCGGGAATGATCGGCCCAGGCGGCTTTGACTTCATTTCGTGCCGGCAGAAACTCAATATCAGCATCCACTCCGAATTCTGCGCAGACAACTTTGGCAAGTTCGAGCACCGTGGTTGGAGTTGTTGCACCGATGTTAAAGACCTGGCCATTCGCGCGGGCTTCGCAGGGGGCAGACAACATTGGTGGCATCAGATCGGCGACATAGGAAAAGGCACGTTGCTGAAGACCATCCCCGAAAACGGGCAAAGCCTGCCCCTGCATAATTCGGTTCATAAAGATGCCAACCACATTGCGGTACTTGTCGCCGATGTTCTGATGTTCTCCGTAAACATTGTGCGGGCGGAATACGGTGTAGTTGAGCCCGAATAGTTCGTGAGCTGCCTTGAGGTCCAGTTCGACGGCGTATTTTGAGATGCCGTAGGGGTCTTCCGGAAGCGGTGCCGTGGATTCGCGCATTGGAACCTGACCAGCTCCGTAGACGGCAATGGAACTGGTGAAAACGAAATGGCGGATGTTGTGGCGCACGGCAGCGTTGATCAGGTTCACACTGCCGATCAGATTGTTGTGATAGTTAAATCTTCGGATGAAGTGGCTGAGTCCTTCAGCCGCGTAGGCGGCCAAATGAAACACGACGTCGACGTGATTCTGTCTGAACAACTGGTCCACCAGTTCATGGTCGGTGACGGAACCCTCGACGAAACGCAGACGGCTGGAAGTGGGGACGTTTTGGCGAAACCCACCCGAAAGGTCATCCAGTACGATGACATCGCACTCAGAATAACGCTCATCCAGAAGGAGCGACCTGGTCAGGTGCGAACCCAGGAACCCGGCGCCACCGGTGACAAGCAGACAGGGTTTTCCAGCCATTTCAGACGACATTCCAGCAGAAATCGACACGGAGATTGCGATTCGGGAGCTTAAACACGGAAGCTCACTTTGACACCCTTTCGAGCCGCCGGTAGCATGGGTTTCCGGATATTTCCAGTCTCCCCGCAGATACCGCGGAGCCGCTCTGATGCGTCTTATCGTCACGTCCAGTCTGATTCTACTGATCGCTTTCGCGAATGTTCCGCCGGTTTGTGGTGCTATCAAATCGACGAACAATCCGCAGTTTGATGCTGCGGTTGCCAGGGCGCTGCGCTGGCTGCAGACAGCGGTCGCGGCGTCTGAACCGCACGGCGGCGAACATGTTCTTGCGACATACGCAATGATGAAATGTGGAGTTCCAGCTACAGATCCCCTCGTTCTTTCGGGTATTCAGGCGGCTGTGGATCGCAGCAGTCGAACAACGTATCAGCCAGTGAGTCCCTACGATCACATCTACGGGGCGGGGGTGGATGCGATGTTTCTGGCAGACATTGATGCCGATCTGTACAAGCCGAATCTGCAGGTCATTGCCAACTACATCCAGTCCGTGCAGAGGTCGGATGGATCGTGGAGTGACACTCCCACAAACCCAGGCGACGTCAGTATGTCCCAGTATGGTGTCCTGGGACTGTGGGCGGCTCAGCGAGCGGGTTGTAATGTTTCACCACAGGTGTTTGATCGGGCCGCGGATTTTCATCTGCGAAAGGGAAATCAGGATGGTGGCTGGGGCTACCGTCCAGGCACAAATGCGGGTCCAGGTCAGGGGAGCTCAACGCACAACATGACGATGGCTGGCGCCGGGACATTATCTGTCGCGCGGTTCGTCCTTCACGGACCCAAGTTTGAAACGGACAAGCCTAAAGAACAGGAAGCGGACTTATTCGGGGTTATGAAGAAAGTGGACCCCATGGCAGATTCAAAGAAAATTGGATCTGCTTTTCCCGATTACAAAGCCGCGAACGGAGCCGGGACGCTGGACGGGCGTGTCGAACGGGCCTTTTCCTGGAACATGGCGAATCTGACCGCTGTCAGCAAAGTCGAACACAATATGTACTTTTATTACTGCATCGAACGCGCTGCAGCACTGAATGAACTGGGCAACATTAACGGAACAGACTGGTACACTTTCTACGGCAATGGACTCCTGACACTGCAGTCAGAAGACGGCTCATTCAAGACGCACTCGGGTCCGGTGAGTGGCACCAGTCTGGCCCTGCTCTTTTATATGAGATCAACCGGGCAGATTCTGGAGAAACTGCTGCCCGGCGGATTGCTGAGAGGCGATCGCGGCAATCCGTTGGGGAAAAAAGAAAAGGAAAAGGATCCGACCGCGCTGGATCATTTGCTGGCATCGATTGAGAAAATGGATACGGAGTCGCTGAAAGTCGACGAATCGGAATTTGATCTGGCGGACGAGATTGTTCGGAGTGTGACTTCTATTCAGGATCCTGAAGAGCTGGTAGGACAGGTGGATCGGTTGAAGAAACTGGTCAACCATCCGAAAGCGGAAGTCCGCCAGCCGGTCATCTGGGCTCTTGGGCGGACGGGCGACTTTTCGCTGGTTCCATTTATCCTGAAAGGTCTGCGTGATCCGAACGTCGACGTCAATGTCGAGGCCGAGTTTGCTTTGCGTTATATCGCCCGAAAGCCGTCCGGATTTGGTCTTTCGAGCAATCCGATTGCGGGTGCTGAAAACGCGTCGGATTCAGAAAGACTGCGTGTGGCGAATATCTGGCGTGACAAAGCCTATAAGGCCTGGTCAAACTGGTACTTCGAACGCCGCCCATTCGAAGATCGAGATGGCTTTGATGAACTCGAAGCCCAGATTCCGGTGAATCCACGAAACCCGTAGCAAACAGGCGAAGTTTGCAGAGCAGAAATTCGTGCGGGCGAGGTGCCTGGCACGTCTTCACAAGAAGGTAGCGAGAACTCATGATTCGCATGGTTTGTTGCGTGTTCGCATTCAGCGTCCTGATGGGTACGCAGGTGGCACTTGCTCAGTATGACGGCGCTACTTCGGTGCCGGAAAAATACGTCACGGGATTTCAGAGTATCACAGAAGGTGATTCCCGTGAGCTGTTAACCAGGCTGATTGCTGAAGATTTCTCCGGGCGCGGCACGGGCCAGGAAGGCTATCTGAATGCGGCTCGCTGGGTTGCAGGCAATCTGGAAGCCTGGGGATTTCAGCCTGCCGGACCTGATGGGTCGTGGTATCAAAATGTCCCGTTCATCCGGGTGAGTGTGGATGCAGAAAAGACCGCCCTCCGTCTGGGGGACGAAATACTGTCTGACGGTGATCAGTTTGGCATCGCTCATTTCGTCGGAACATTCGATAAACAGCTGCCTGTAACCTTCGCCGCGATACCGAATTCTCGTAAGCAGCCTGAGATCAAAGAGGGTCAGTTCGCCGGGCAACTCCTGGTGATCCGAGGTCGTTTAGAAGGCAATGAAGCCTTTCTGTCCCGGGGGAACCCGGAGTGTGTTCTCATCGCGGTGGATGAAGCCAGAATTCGAACGGAAAGTGTGTCCCGTCTGGAACAGACGCCACTGCCCACTCCGGCCGCAAAGATTTCGCTGACTGCTGCTTCAAAGCTGGCAGAACGCTGTGGCGTTCAGGGCGAACTGTTTACGGGTGAGAGTCCCGATCAGCCGATCTTTGTCGCTTCATCTGTGGTCGCCCATGCGAGCGTTTCGGTGGTGCGGGAATCCATGGATGTTCCGAATGTCGTTGGGTGGTATCCGGGCAGCGATGAAACCGTAAACGACGAATACATTGGCATCGGTGCCCATCTGGATCATCTGGGTGTCCAGCGCGATCAGGTGTTCCCGGGCGCGGACGACAATGGATCAGGTTCGGCGGCAATTCTTCAGATGGCAAAGGCCATTCATCTGGGAGACACAAAGCCTCGCCGCAGCGTGCTGTTCATGGCGTTTTGTGCAGAAGAACGTGGGTTACTTGGGTCAAAGTTCTACTGCGAGAATCCGGTCCGCCCGCTCGACAAGATGATCTGTATGCTGAACATCGACATGATCGGGCGCAACGAAGAAACCGCAGATGAAGCAGCGTCAGAGAATGAAAACACGATTCACCTGGTCGGCAGCCAGCTGGCTTCGGAGGAAATGCATGAAACAGTGATGGATGCCAACAAGTACGTCAACTTTGTCTTCGAATACGATGAGGAAAAACGGGTGGCGATGCGCAGTGATCAGGCATCCTTTGCTGCCAAGGGAGTCCCCGTGACCTTCCTGTTCGGCGGTTTCAATCCGCATTATCACAAGACGACTGATACGCTTGACGGGATCAACTTCGGGAAGATTGCGAACGCAGCCCGCCTGAACTATCTCACGCTGATGTTTGCCTCTGAGCATGGACACTTCAAAAAGAAGCCCGCTGTCGCTGCCGAATGAGTTTTGGCAGCCCCCCGGCTGTTTTTGATGGATGGAGAAGGCCGATGACTCGAGACTCTGAAGATCTGAACAATCGATTGCAGCGAGAATTCACTCAACGTGATTCCGGTCGTCGTGGGCGGTCGACAGAGTCTTCAGGTTCCACGGGGGCAGAGCATCTTCCCGTCAAGGCAGAAGTCGTTGCGACGCCTGTGGAGCGGGCTTCTGTTCCGGCCGGCAGTGATATCTCTGAGGAACAGCTTGGGCTGATCAATCGGATGCGGCTTCGCAATGCCGAATCAGCCCATCAGCTGGAAAAGGCCAGGCTGGCTTATCGAACAGAAATGCAGTTGATCCAGCATCAGGCCGAAGCGGCTATTCGCGAAAGCAAAGCTTTCTGGGATGCCAAATCGGTCGAGGTCGCTGAAAGCATAAAGACCTATGTGCAGTCTACGATTCGGGCTCTGGAGATTGACCGGCTGGATTCTCGCAATGCCGATCTTCAGCGAGCCTATGAGGCAGCCACGGCGGCCATGGAACGGGCCCGTGCTTCAAGTATGCCGGAAGTCATGAAGGATCGGCTGATCCAGAACATTCTGGATAACTTCGAATCGACACTGGAACGGATCCAGAACGACACGATTGTCGCCCGGTATGACCTGGACTAACGGCCCGCATTCTTTTCTCTTGTGAAACAACCCAGCCGTTGAGTCCGTGACCATGTCTGATCCAGCCAGACACTCGCCTGACCGAACTGCGATGACCGCCGGGATGATAGTGCTGGGTGGTGTGCTGCTGGTAACAGCCATGCTGCTGGGGGCTACCATTTATGCGTTTGGTGTCCGTGGGGAAGGCTTTCGTTGGGACGTGTTCCGCGGTGGGGCGATTGTGTTTCTGATTTGCATTGGCTGCGTTGCGGCGGGATGCATTCTTCTGACTTTGTTGTTTCGGATTCTTATGGCATTCATGCCATCGTCCCTCCGGAACTGGTCGTCTCGGGGTGAATTAAACCAGGCCCGGCGACGTTCTGTTTCGGCAATCGAACGTCGTCATCGAGTTCAGGAAGAACAGGCTCGCCTGACTGCCATGATGCAGGCTTCATATTTGTACGAACGCGAGTCTGCGCGGACATCCAATGCCAGGGCCCTCGGTGAATTTCGCAAGGCATTG
This sequence comes from Planctomycetaceae bacterium, assembly GCA_020426345.1. Taxonomy (GTDB): domain Bacteria; phylum Planctomycetota; class Planctomycetia; order Planctomycetales; family Planctomycetaceae; genus F1-80-MAGs062. Next base: position 840 of record JAGQQE010000023.1, on the reverse strand, counting down.
CAAACCGGGGTAGTCAACAGTTGTGAGATCGTTTTCGATCATCTGAATCGAACGATTGAGCAGTACGAACGCGTCGTCGAAGAAATTGAAGCATCGGAACTCGGCGATTCTGAAAGGGCGGAGTTACTGAACAGCCTTTCCCGGCAGCTGGACGTCGGTGCCATGACACAACGTCATCGTTCGGCCCAGAGAATGATGGAAGATGCGATCTGGCGCGTGCGTTTCCAGAAGGCCCGAATGATGGGTCGCCGGAACGTCGAGTCCGCGGTTCGTTATCTGCAGTCCGTTCGCAAGCCGGACTGCTCACAACGAGTGCTGCTGCAAATTGATGCGATGCTGGCAGAATTCAACGATTCGCAGGCTTCCGGCGACGGGTGCATGTGACCCGGAACCAGTCGGCAATCGGACAGTCATATGAGATGACGTGGGCTGGGGAAGTGTGACCCCGAATCCATTCCATTGGAATTCCGGCAATGTTCAGACAGCCGGCCCGTCACATCAAAGTCCTGACACAAGCTGTCGGGTTCTCGATTTTGCTTCAAAAACGGATCATCCGGGAATTGTTCGGTTCACGTGGTACTTCAGCTACAATGGCGGCCCATGCTTCGGCCGTCGGCCATCGGGAATAGACCCGAAGCGTGCCGCAGAAGTTGTTTCGAATTGAAAAAGACTCATGTTTGTCGATCGTGTCGCTCTAAATTGTCAGGCCGGTGATGGCGGAAACGGGTGTAGTAGTTTCCGTCGGGAGAAATTCGTTCCGCGTGGCGGCCCCGATGGTGGCGACGGTGGAGATGGTGGCAGCATCATCATTCGGGCGGACCATAATCTGGGCACGCTTTC
>JAGQQE010000238.1 GCA_020426345.1 Planctomycetaceae bacterium | reverse complement strand
CAAGATGTGGTCCCAGCTTCCACTCTGTTTCGTAACCGCGAACACTCATCATCTGCAGTTTGCAGAGTCTCAAACCCGCTTGCTGCAGAACTTCAGGAAACAGGACCTGCAGTTCAGCACCACAGCAAACCACCACCCGGTCGAATTCATCCCTAAGTCCGTTTGAAGCGACAACGGATACTGCTGACTCACTGCATTCAATATGACGCACATGTGTGTTGAAGTGAAAAGCAACATGAAGTTGTTCCCGCAGAAATTCGGGAAGGGTTCGAGTTGCTTCACGAGGATTCACGCATAACTCGGCCGGACTAAACAGGCCGCCCAGCAGTCCTTCCGGATTTGCTGCAGGTGTTTTGCAGTGAACCTGCTGCGGCGTCAGCAGCTCGCATTCGATGCCCAGTGAATCTGCTTTTGAGGCGAATTCCTGCAGCACTGCCCACTCGTCATCTCGGTGCGCAAGGTGAATCGAACCGCAGGAGTTCACCCAGATACCAGCCTTCTCAGCGGCCGATAACCAGCGAGCGCGGCTGATACTTGCGGTCTCGTAACATGCTCCCGCAGGCTGCCCAATAGGCCAAACCATTCCAAAATTGCGGATCGATGCGCCGCTGGCCCGTGTGTTTCGTTCGAACACAGTGACGCGGCAGCCGCGTTCTGCAGCAGACCATGCGTGTGCCAGCCCGACAATTCCCGCACCTACGATTGCAACTCGCATTGGATTCCTGAACGTATCTCTATGCCCGTCCGACGACACTGCTGAATCGCCCGGGAAACTCATCGAACCTTAACGGGAACATCACTGGCAGACAGTATACTTGCAACGCGCGGCGTGCGTCGCCCGACAATGAAGAAGTTTGCGTTAATTCCAGAGGGGACGATGCTTCATGCAAGGCAGTCTGTCATCAGAACCGAATCATTCGGTCAGTGGGTTACGTGGCAGAAACCTTTGGGCGCTGTGGGCTGTCATGTCTGCGTTTGGCACCTATTTCTGCATGTATGCCTTCCGAAAACCGTTTACTTCGGCAGGATTTGAATCCACCGTGGTTTCAGGAACGTCGTTCAAATCATTGCTTGTGACTTCGCAGATTCTGGGATACACCATATCTAAGTTCATCGGCATCAAAGTGGTTTCGGAAATGGCCCCGGAACGACGAGCTCGCATGCTGTTGTTGTTGATTGGCCTTGCCGAACTTTCGCTGGTGATGTTTGCAGTAGTACCGCCACCATGGAATGCCGTCTTCATGTTCCTGAATGGAATTCCACTGGGCATGGTATTTGGACTGGTGCTTGGATTTCTGGAGGGACGCAGGATCACAGAGGCCCTGTCCGCCGGACTTTGTGCCAGTTTCATTCTGGCCGACGGCGCTACAAAGTCTGTCGGCGCATGGTTACTGGAAAAGGGAGTGAGCGAGTTCTGGATGCCAGCCGCCGCGGGAGGCTTGTTTGTGCTTCCGCTTTGCTTGTGTGTCTCCATGCTGGCCAGAACACCTGTCCCATCCTCTGCCGATATTGCGGAACGGTCCGAACGCGTACAGATGAATCGTGACGATCGCTGGCTGTTAATGCGACGTTTCGGCCCGGGACTTGCGATGTTGGTACTGATGTATTTGCTGGTGACGATTCTGCGCAGTATTCGCGCCGACTTTGCACGGGAAATCTGGGAAGGGCTCGGGGAGCCTGCGGCGCCGGCAACATTCACAACCTCAGAGATGTTTGTCGCCTTTGGCGTGATGGCCGTTAATGGCGGGCTTGTGTTTGTCCATAACAATCGTAGGGCATTCTTCATCGCTTTGGGGACCTGCCTGCTTGGCTTGATATTAATCGCCGCAGCACTGCTTGGGCGTGAGATGATGGGCGGTATGGGAGCGTTTCCATACATGGTCCTTGTTGGACTGGGACTCTACCTGCCGTATGTTGCAGTGCATACGACCATATTCGAACGCCTGCTGGCCATGACTCGAGAACGCGGCAACGTTGGGTTCCTCATGTATCTTGCGGATTCAACAGGTTACCTGGGCTACGTTGGTTGTATGCTGGCCCGTGGTGCTCTGAGCCAGCAGGGGAATTTTCTGCCGTTCTTTGAAACAGTATGCTGGTTTACTTGTGGTGTTTCTTTTGTCTGCGTGTTGCTCAGCGGTCGATACTTTGGATCGCACCAAACGATTCGCAACACTATGTTCCCGGCGAAACATTCCGGGGCTGAACAGTCAACCGTTACCACGGCATCCACAAATGACGCAGCGACTGGCTGAATGACCGCAATGATAACGACTGGCTTGCCCCCTCTTAACAACAGGATTTCAGCCGATCCATGAACACCACCTCACTGGCCGCTGTCTACGACGGAATCTCCGACAACATTTTCCTGTAGCATCTGGTCGTGCCATCTCTGAAATCCGAGGCAGGTGCTGATCAAAGTTGAAGGTTGTACTCTGTGCGGCAGCGATATCCATAGTATTGGCGGTCGTCGATCGGTCCCCGTACCGACGGTCCCTGGTCACGAGATTGTCGGACATGTCCTCGACTGGGGAGCAGACTTCGCTCCCTCTGACGTCACAGGAAGATCACTAAAGATCTGAGATCGAGTGGCATCGGCGGTTGTTGCCAATTGCGGGGAGTGCTTTGACTGCCAGCGGAACCTGCCGCAGAAATGCAGTAACGCAGTGAAATACGGCCACGAAGCATTTCGCCTCGGAATGGAATTGCTGGGGGGACTTGCCAAATACTGCCTGCTGACCACTGGAACGGCCATCGTTCGTCTGCCGGAAGATTTGCCGCTGGAAGTCATTTGCCCGGCCAGTTGCGCGACGGCCACCATCGCATCTGCTTTGGAGAACCATCAGGTCGCGGATCGGGTTGTCCTGGTCACGGGGGCAGGTCTGTTGGGTTTGACGGCGTCCGCGATGGCGTCTATGCGCGGAGCTGCAACGATTATTGCCATTGATCCTCAAGCAGAGCGTCGGGCAAAAGCACTGGAATTTGGCGCCACGCACGCAATATCGCCTGAAGAAGCGCCCGATCTGATCCCCCCTGTCACTGATGGATACGGTGCCGATTTGGGCATTGAGCTATCCGGTGCGGCGACTGTATTTCAGTTATTGCTGGCATCCCAGCGAATGGGCGGCTGCCTGACACTTGTGGGAGCTGTTTTTCCGGGAGACCCTGTTTCAATGCCGATGGAGCGTATTGTTAGAAGAAATCTGACGCTCCAGGGGATTCACAATTATGCTCCTCGACATCTTCAACAGGCTGTTGATTTCCTAACGACTGCCCGTGATCGATTCCCGTTTCGGGAAGTGGTGCGGCATTGTTACCCACTACAGGACATAAAGCAGGTCGTTGCAGCAGCAAAAATGTCCTGCAATGTCAGAGTTGGCGTGAAGTCCTGAACGTTTCAAAGCCACTCCCTGGTTTCCAAAAACAGCACCAGGGCAACGCATTCAGATATGACGACGGACTGGCCTGCGTGCCTGTCCTGGTTCTTCAACGGACAGTTAAGATTTGATTTGGACTTTCATGCCGGCTTTGATGCAGATCACTGCCGACTTCCGTCGACCGGAACATGAGGCCGATAGGTACGCTAACCACGAATCTGCTCCATCAGCGTCTTCAGCTGGGTGGAGAATTGGGTGATCTTTGCGGCATCTTTAATCGGATGACTGTCGGCAATGTCCAGAAGTAGTTGAGCCGCTTTGATAACGGATGCATCAGTGCCCGCATCTTGTTTCGACATCAACGGTTTAATTCGCCCCTGAACCGTGCCGGTAAATTCCACCCAGTCGATTTGCGCGACGGGATTGGGTAACGCATTGAACTCCATATAGCAGGCAATAACCGATGATTCAGCAGTCGGACCGGTCGAACCGCCACCAAAACTGGGCAACGACACCCAACCCATCATAAACGCCAGAACCAAGCCACTCACACCCAGCAATGCAGCACCGATGCCAAGGGTTTTGCCATCCGGAAGCTGAAAAGACGGAGCAGTTCTTCCGGGTGCAGGTGGAACCGGGATTGCAACTTCGCGCGGCATTGTCTGCGTTAGACTCAGGGCGGAGATCGCTGGCGAAGTCGGATTTGAAGCAGGTCTCGAATCGATTTCCGTTGGTGAACCTGCAGCAGTTGTTAAGGGTGCGGCCGCAACCCTGGCTTCGTTCTGTCCCGGCCGTGGAGCTTTTGCGGTTGCATCCGGTGCAAAGACTTCGTCGTAGATCTCCTGCATGATGGGATCATATTTCGGCTTTGGCGGCCTCTTTGATTTCTTTCGGGAAGGTTGTGCTGATTTCCGGACTCTTGTCGGTGCCGATTCTGCGACGGCCTTTTGGGTAACCGCTTTCCTCGGGACGGCCTTGTCCCTGGGGGCATCAGCAAGCGCCGATGAAACGCCCCGGGCAACTGGCGTTGCATCCACCTGGTTTACACTTCGCGTGGGCGGCTCTGTTGGGGCCGTTGACAGATAACGCTGCAGGAGCGGCATTTTTTCAATTGGTTGCCATGCGCCGTCTTTGCCGACGCGAACCAAATCTTCTCCGCCCACCTGTTGATCGGCAATCATTTCTCCGAGATCTGGCCGGGAAACCGGACCAAGGATTTCTCCGAAGACCTGCACGTAGTACTGGATTTCTGCAGCGGATTTTGCCTGGACAGAAGTCATCTCGACTGCAGAGCCCGGGTCTGCCAATGCATGAAACTGCTGCGACAGATCATTTACAGAAGTCGTTGAAGGACCCGATTCAAGCTGAATATCGTCGAGACTCTCTGCCAATTGCAGATCCAGCGAATGGTCAGTTGCCCTCGCCCCAGAGTTGTGATCAGCAACCTGATGGATGGTCTGCCAGTCGGTTGAATTCTCAGCACATACCTGATCGGATGTAGCCAGAATACCCGTTTCGACTAACTCCTGAACCTGCGCCCAGTCTACGGGACCGAAGGATTCGCCCATCAAATTATAGAACCAGCGCGATGTCATGAATCTTCGCCTTCGATGACAGCTTCCGGGGCTGGCAGCACGTCGGTCGGCTGCATCCAGGGCAGCACCGCCTGCTCGAGTGCGCCTGTCGGCAAGTGTCAGAGACGCATGTGAAGAAAATGCAAAATTCGTGTTAATTCTTGCATCAACTCAAAGCAAGGCGGATGTTTGGTCGGCCGGTCAGGGTCCGGGAATGAACGGCTGTGTCATCGCATGTATTTCGCTATCAGAGCACGATAGTGGCTCAGATCCGCGGTTTGCATTTCGGGTACTTTTGCCATGTCGTCGTAGCGACGAACCCGGACAGCCTGCTGATAGTGCGGCAAACGTTCGAATTCTGTTGCTTCCAGGTTTGACATGGGACCTCCCTGCAAATTCAGACTGAGCTTTGATGACGGAGACAATCCTTCTGAGTAACCAGGATCCTGCCAGCACAGATAACGCTTGGCGGCAACGTGAAGGCGAATGGGGTCGACAATCTCCTTCGGAAAATGACTCTCAAGCAGGGTTGCTCCCAGCTCTTCATGTCGCGCATCAACTCCCTGACCGGCAATTTCCTCGCCCAGATCGTGCAGCATATGACCAAAGTCGTGCAGCAGGCAGGAGAGCACCACGCCTTCCGGCTCACCAAACTGCCCGGCAAATTCAGCGGCCTGAAGGGCGTGTTGCAGTTCAGACACCTCTTCGCCATAGTGGCGATTCCCTCGCTCGTGAAAAACTCTCAGAATGTCATCGACGTCAGTAATCTGAAACATGTCTTTCTCAGCCAGTGAGTAGGTGTGGAAATCCTCTGTCATTCTGACGAAACGCACCTTCAAGAGCCACCGCTTTGGTTGATTTGATAGTCTGTTAAAAAATGGGACTGGCTCGAGCAGGAGACCTGAGAACACGACGGTTGCATCCGTCCAGCGTGCCTGTCCCAATTTTTCATCGGACTGTTAGCGTTAAGTTAAGTTGAGGACGCTTTAGAATCCGGATTCCCCCCTCGACAGGTGCTGTCGAAGGCAAGCGCCTTGCCGGCAACGATTTCGGGAACGCATGGGATAGGCGTGACGAACTGCACAATGGGAATTTTGCAGGGAAATTGCGTGTCTGGACGAGCTGAAATCCTTCGACAATGCGTTTCAGAATCTCTCAAATTCCGTCGATTCTTCCCCACTTTCTCTGGCTATGAAAACGGTCTACAATGCGTCGCCGCATCATGTCTGCGACGCATGAATTTGAACGAATCTTCCGCATTTCGCGGAAAGCTTGTGTCTATCGAAGGAATATCTCGTTGAGTTCGGATGACTCTTCTAATGGGTTTTGCCTGACAGAGCTCTCACGTACCAGTGGTGAATGGCTTCGCGGGGATGGTCCAGAATCAGATATCGTAATTTCGTGCCGCGTTCGACTGGCAAGAAACATAGCGGGGTTTCCATTTATCAACCGGATGTCTCCGGATGCGCGAAATCAGGTGGTGGAACTTGTCCGCGGGATTGCCAAAACGTCACCAGACGGGCAGCCAATGCGGTTTCTGAACGTAGAAACCATGTCGACCCTTGATTGCCAGCTGTTGATGGAACGGCAGTTGATCAGTCGCGAGTTGTCCCGGGGTGATGGTGCGCGAGGAGTTATTATTTCGCCGGGCGAACGCCACAGCATCATGATCAACGAAGAGGACCATCTGAGGATCCAGGTACTGCAAAGTGGCCTTGCGCTGGAGGAGTGCTGGCAGGAATGTGACGCCCTCGACGATCAGATTGAAGCGGGACTGTCGTATGCCTTTCACGAGCAATTCGGTTACCTGACAGCCTGTCCGACGAACGTGGGAACGGGCATCCGCGTCAGCGTGATGCTTCATCTTCCGGCATTACGGTTGACGCGTGAAATTCAGAAAGTCAATCAGGCTGCCCAGAAGATCAATCTTGCGGTGAGAGGTTTGTATGGAGAAGGCAGCCAGGCGATGGGCGACTTCTATCAGATTTCCAATCAGATCACTCTGGGCCGCAGTGAAAATGAACTGATGGACAACGTCATGGAGGTCGTCAATCACATTATCAGCTGGGAACGCCGCGTTCGGGATTTGCTTCTGAAGGATAACCGCGGCAGCTTGCACGATCAGGTGGCAAGAGCCTTTGGCGTTTTAACGAGTGCTCGTTCCATCAGTTCGGAAGAAACAATGCATCTGCTTTCGAGCATTCGCATGGGGTTGCGTCTGGGACTGATTGACAATCTGGACATGGCCACGGTGAATGAGCTTTTTGTTCACACACAACCGGCACATCTTCAGAAACTGCACGGCGAAACGCTGGAATCGAATGAACGCAATCTCGCACGGGCAACGTGCCTTCGCCGAAGACTGATCGATTCGTCGCTTGGATCATGAGTTGTTCCACTGTCCGATTTCCGGCGAATGAAGTCGACGCTCGATTGCGGGCGCGCCGGATGGATGGAAAGTCGCATTTCGATTGCATTGATTGTTGGCTAACACACCGCAATTTCGCACATTATTAGTTTCTCATGTTGAACCTGTCCGGACTGAATGCCCCGCAGAGGGAAGCCGTTTCGATCGTTTCCGGCCCGTTGCTGGTACTCGCGGGTGCGGGTACCGGTAAGACGCGTGTCATCACCTACCGGATGGCAAACCTTATCCAGCATGGCATCCGACCGGATCGGATACTGTCGGTGACGTTCACCAACAAAGCCGCAAAGGAAATGCGTGAACGCGCGCTGAAACTGCTGAACCGCGGCTCAAAGCAACGTCCGGTAGTTTCTACGTTTCACTCATACTGCGTTCGTGTTCTGCGTGAAGAAATTGAAGCGCTGGGTTATCCCAAGGGATTTGTCATCTACGACCGTGGGGATCAGGAATCTGCTGCACGAACCGCGTTAAGGGACATTCGGGTTGGCGACGGTGCGATGCGACCAGGCGACCTGCTGAATCGCATCAGTCGATGGAAAATGATGGGGGTTGTCGAATCCGAGGCCAGCAATCATGTGGAAGCGGACTTCGACTTTCTGGCGGCGATGGCCTATCGTCGCTATCAGAAACAACTTCGCGCGAGCGGTGCGGTGGACTTCGACGACCTGCTGCTCCTGACCGTTCGACTTTTTGAAGAACATCCGGGTGTCCTTCGCCGCCAGCAGGCGAAATTCGACCATGTGCAGATCGACGAATACCAGGACACGAACGGCGTGCAGTTTAAGCTGGTCGAGAACCTGGTCAGTGGCCACCGGAATATCTGTGTTGTCGGTGATGATGACCAGTCCATCTATGGATGGCGCGGGGCCGAAGTCGAGCACATCATCAATTTTTCGAATCACTTTCCCGGGACACGCACTGTACGGCTGGAGAATAATTATCGGTGCACGGATCAGATCCTGAACTGCGCGAATCGACTGGTGAAACACAATCGGCAGCGTCACGACAAGACTCTGATTCCTCACAAGAAGTCAGGGACTCCCGTAAGAATCATGGTTTTTGATGACGAAACTGCGGAAGCTGAAAACGTCGTGCGCGAAATCGCATACCTCACCACCGAACTGGGCGTGATGCCGCGACAGGTGGCCATACTGTTCCGCACCAACGAACAGCCCCGCATCTTCGAGCAGGAACTGCGCAGGTTGAAAGTTCCCTACATGCTGGTGGGGGGCCAGTCATTTTTTGATCGTCGGGAGATTCGAGATCTGCTCGCGTATTTGAAAGCCATCTGTTACCCACGGGACGAAGTCTCGCTGCTGCGCATTATCAACACACCGACGCGTGGTATCGGTGCGGGAACCGTTGAGAAGATCATTCAGATGGCCGTCAAAAAAGGAGTGCCGTTCTGGGAGGTACTTCCGGAGGCCCAGGCGGCCGGCATTATTCCGACGAAGACAATGACGGCACTACATGGATTCCGCAATCTGCTGCAGCGGTACGCCCAGCAAATGGCGATGCAGCCGAAGGACGCGGCTGACATCATTCGGCGTCTGTTGAAAGAGATTAATTACGAAGCCGAGATCGCAAAACAGTACAAAGAGGAAACGCAACAGGAAACACGCAGGAATATTCTGGAAGAATTCATCAACAGTATCGGGCAATACGTTGAGAAAGAACCGGATCCCACACTTGGGGGGTTTCTGGAAACAACCGCTTTGATGGACCGCGATGAGCAGAATGACAAAGACGAAAAACTTTCGGACAATTCCGTCCGTCTCATGACGCTGCATTCCGCAAAGGGTTTGGAGTTCCCCCGGGTCTACCTCGTGGGTATGGAAGAGGGCATTCTGCCTCACAAGCGAAGTATTGAAAGTGATCTCGAGAAAGACATTGCCGAAGAACGACGTCTCGCTTATGTGGGTGTTACCCGGGCCATGGACCACCTGACGCTCACACGCGCGGGATCGCGCATGAAATGGGGCAAGCGGCGCGAATCTGTGTGTTCACGCTTCTTGTTTGAGATGCAAAAGGATCCGGGGGCTGAGCTTCAGGAAGAGCGAATTGGGGAAGATGAGCAGCGGCCCAGTCTGGTTCCGATGAAACCAGCTGTTCCAGGAACCGCAACGGCACCGGGTTTCGCACAGAACCCGCGTTCTCAGCCCTCGTCAAACGAATTTGACGCGCCGCCATTTTGATGTCTGCGGATCCCCTGCCGTTACCCGTTGCTGAAAGAAGGCCCACGACGCCCCAGCGAATCGATCGTCCCGTGGCAGCCTGAGATAATGACCCTGGTGAACGGATCTTTATCGCTTTCATCCTGCTTTCAACCGGCTGTCGAAGGCGTTTTGCGCGAATCCTGGCAATTTGCAGGGTTTCGACAGTACACACTGTCCATGACTTGCGGCAGTACGTAAGGTATCCCATTCGTTCGGGGCCACGATCGCGATGCAACTGTGCTGGACTCCAAGGGCCGTAGATAAAGTTGAATATTCACCTCCGGAACTGTCGCTGAAAAACTTGCGCTATCGTAATGAAAAGGTTTGCCAATGTTGTTGAATACGTTTCTGTCACGTTTTCGAAATCGCCCCG
>JAGQQE010000237.1 GCA_020426345.1 Planctomycetaceae bacterium | reverse complement strand
CGGCTTGCCCTCGATCATGACCTTTACAGGCTTGCCCATGGTCCCAAGTCGGCTGTATTCCATCATTGTGCAGAATCGCTGAGCCTGTGCCAACTTGCGATCAGCAGCAGATAACTCCGCCAATGATGTAGTAATTTCTTTTTCGATCTTTGCAGCATCGTGTTCATGGTCATGGTGTTTTGCATCAGTCTGGCCTGGCTTGTCGTCTGCCGCGGCAGAAGTCGCAGCGAAGACGCCAGCAGCCATCCCGAGTGCAAGGCTCATCATCAAATTCGATCGTAAAGTAATCATTCAAGCAATCCTTTTCGAAACGGAAACGCGAAACAGAATCTCGTTTGTGCAGAATTGCAATCTGAGATCCAAACTCCCCCAAACTTTGAAAGCAGAGTTCGCAAGGTTAGATGCTCGGGTAGGGCTCGGCCTTCACGGAATTACGGAAATTTTCAAAACTTTTTGAGACGCCCCGGGCATTTCTGCAATGCGAGTTTCTGGATTTGCTGGGTGTCACGCATGCAGAGCAGATGCGGTATGACAGCATTTTTTGAAATCGGCCCATGCTCCCGTGGCGGATCGCAGCATTAGCATGGCCTGTGCGCCTCCGAAATTGTCGTCTTTGTGAGAGGCGTCGCTGCGACCACTGCTCACATTAAGGACTTGGTCAACAAACCGCCGCGAGGTGCTATGGATGTTCAAGGCATGCCAGTCGTCAAACCGCGGCCGGCCCGGCCGTAAATCGGAATCCCGGTCTTCGCATTCCTCATTTTGCGATTCTTGCTGACGTACGACCTACTCCACAATTTTATTGATTGCAGAGAATGCACTCTCAAATACGTCGAGAGTCGCGGCAACCTCCCCGCTGTCTACGAGAAAGTCCGGATTCCGGATCAACCAATTGGAAGGGAAAAAGTGGTCGAATTCAGGCATGTCTGGGGGCATTGTTCTGAAGGCTGCCTCGACTTTCTTAACGATCCTTTCAGTATTGACTGACGTTGCGTCAAGTTTCGCCTGCGAAAGACAATTCTTCTTTGACAGCCCGTATGCAGTGTTCAACAGTCGTAAAAACAAATCTGGATGCAAGAAATCCTCAATATCACTCTCAGATTTCCCAGTGAAATCCGCCGCTGTGAAAAGCTTTCCGGCACGAAGAATCTGACTGTTCTTCAGCCGTTCCAGCTTTCCCTTGTCGCCAACGGCCAAGTCGCACAACACAGCGATGTTAAGACTGTTTCCACCAAACAATGATACAAAAGGAGAAATCTTATCGATGCCACCAGACGGACATACAACCCATCGTGGATCAAGGCCTTCACGTTTGCGGCTTTTCAATGCTGTTGAAAATGCCTGCAGGTAGAGAATGTCCGATGGCCCTTCGACCAGCAACGTATTTGGCGCTATGAATAGTGATTGAGTGATTTCGTAGCCCAAAGCACCCTGCAACGGAAACAGCGTGTCTTGATCAACAGAAAGTACATCCGATGAAACTTTGGTTCCAAACACTGTCGTCTTTCGACCCTCATGGCGGACAACGTCTTCAACAATTCTGACACAGTCGATTTTTCCAGATGGCACCATGAACGGCGAATGGGTCGTGAAGATTACTTGATGTTCCGGAAGCAAACGCTCTTCAATATACCGCAGCAAATCTGCCTGAGCCTTGCCGTGGAGCGTCAATCCAGGCTCATCCAGCAGAATGATGGCATTGCCTGTGCTCTTCTTGAGCTGTTTAAACTGCGATAGAAACGAGAAAAACCAAATGAACCCCGCACTCCTCTCCGACAATGGCACCGTTACACGGTGATTCAAGTTATCGATTCGGATCTTGACTATTGTTCCAGAGTTGAACGGTACCGGGTCGCCGCTCTTTCCTTCTCCGATATCGAGAACGACTCGAAGAGCATCATTTTGACTCCAAAATTGGAAAATCTCGTCGGTAATCTCATTCGACGCTCCCTCGCACTTTGCTTTCAAGTCTTCGTGCTTGGTTGTTCCTTTCAACTCATCAAGAGAGGTTCCAGCATACTCCAGAAAGTCCAAAAAGATCTGATCCGACGGCGAAACGGTTTTGTTTTGCACATCCTGAATTATCTTATTAACAGCAACCTCGCCCGACATGCGGTCAAAATGAGAGGTAAAAAAAAACTTTGGCATACAGGGAGAAAGAATACTTATGACTGCCTTAAATATATTCGCCTCGGGCAGTAATGAAACCTCTGCATGCAGTCGTTCAAGGTTTTCAGACCGCTGCGGCAGAGCGCTTAAAGCAGCAATAGCCGCAGAGAATGTCACTGCTCCCTTGAGGGTATCGCGTTCGATTGCGTCAAGCCCATTGCTCGATATGAGGTATTCGAGACACGCTCGTTCATCGACTGCGACGTCCCAAATGAAGGTCAAGTCTCCAATGAATCGCTTTGTAGTGACTAGAGTGGATTTCAGTGCTGCAGGCCCAAATCTTTTCGTCACATGAGCAACGTCTTCGTCGCTCAGTTGCCACTCTGTTTTTGCGACACAAGATTTGCCATCAGGGTGCCTGTCATCAAATCGATTCAAGTGACGGCGTGGATAGTCCCGCGTCTTGTCATACTGGAACAAATGAATTGGTTTTATGCCGAACAGCGCTTGCAAGATCGCGGTCTTGCCTGCTTCGTTCTTTCCCGCCACGCAAGTAAGGTATCCAACCTCGAACTGTTGACTGTCTTCGATCGAGCGAAAATTCGTAATATGAACATTAACCAGTTTCATGAGTGCCTTTCAACATTCCAACAGCTAGAACTGAGAACCTCATTTATCTCCATCCGGATTGGGAATTACCAACAAACCACTACATGTCCAGTGGCTGCCCGATCATGGCGAGGAAGAATAAGGTTGCAGAGTCGCCAGGGTAATGAACATTGAGATCTTCGTCATCCGATGTCACCTTAAGCTGAACATATCCATTGCGTGGATTGAACTTTACTGCTGATATTTCCGTTACCACAGAGTCCTTACTTGCGCAATCGACGACACCCACAGAGAATACCGCACAGTCTAACAACACGGATTTCCCAGCATTCTTCATCTCTGCGGAAACTTGAACCCGATACATGTTGCCAAGCCATTCGACGTCGAAATACCACGGCTTCTGACCAGGCATCACCTTGAACCACGGTGACGACTCGCTGTCATACTTTTCATTCTGCATTTCGCTCTGAAATTCGTTAAGCAATTTGACTGCCTGATTGAATGAATCAACGGTGTTTTGAAGATCTCTGAAATTTGCCATTACTTTCAATCCTATTGCAGAGTACGAATCAACATCGTCCAAAAATGTTCCGCTCCACCCTCTTGTGAAAGCAACTTGTCGGTCGGTGGATTTACAAAGGACATTCCCGCAGGCTTCAACAACAACGCTTGACCATCATCTTCGACCGACATCCAGTCATTCATACTATTTGTCTGAGTCGTCAGTTCAGTCGAAAAGATGATCTGCTGCATCCTTCCAAATCCACTGCCAACCGCGATTCGGCACTGCGATTGCGGTTTGCCGTTTTTATAGATCTGGGCAGTAAACGTATTTCCGTCGATGCGACGAAATGCCACCTCAATTTCAGGATGTCGCCGTTGCAACTCGCCTAGCGAGTTTTCAAAAAACTTTGCGAAATACTCAAAGGAGTCAATCAGAAAACGATCCTTCTGCGCGACAGTGAATTCCCGTTTTAGCCGCAGGTTGCTCGATCGCATTTCCTGCACAAGCTGAACATCCCGAATCGATAAGTTCTGGGGTGCGATTGTCGCCGGAACAGTACGAACACGTTTACTGATGATCTTTCGAATCTCATCCACAACTTCCATAAACCCGTCATTTGGATTCGCGAATTTTGATAGCGGTTTGCCATCTTTCGGCATCGCCTTAATTGCACCGAGCGGTGACGCTTTCCAATCACAAACTTCTGCAATCACAGGGAGAATGTGCGCTGTCCCTTCTTCAACTCGCTGCAATGCACGTATCATCTCGACGCTGTAGCAGTATGCAGAATTGAGAAACGCGGGGCTGACCAGAAGCAGAATTAAGTCCGCGTTCTCCAACTCTTGCCGAATTACCCGATCAAATTCTTCTCCACCAAGAATACAGCGGTCGTGCCATGTTTCGACACCGCTCCGCTTGAGCATCGAAAAATGAACGTCGAGCTGATCTCGCACCGTCTCATCAGCATGGGAATACGAAAAGAAAACTTTCACATGAAGCTCCGTTGATTGCCAACCTCCGTTGCATTGCAAACAAGTCAAGATGCCTTCCGAATCGCTCGAATACGTTCGATAAAACTGCTCCGGCATTTCGGACATCGGACTGGAGAGCCAAGTTGACGCTGCTCGCGTGGATTCTCCCTATCGAGCACTTGTGTTTCGAATTTGTTTCCGCAGCTTTGGCACTTCAATTCAACTACAACCATTGTTCATCTCCTCAATAATCGAGTCCATTGGCAAATCACGTGCCGTAGGGCAGTGAATTATGTCGCCCATACTGACGGGCTATAGTTCATGCTCATCGCTGAGTCTTGAATGCCGTTTCGGCTTGTGCTTCGAGTAATCGTGGCAATATCCTGTCAAGTTGGCCGTTCATATTCTGATTCGCTATTCAGTTGTCTGGTTCAAAATCATTGCTCGTGTTTCCTGAAGACTGTTCTCATAAACGATGGAAGATCAACGCACCCAAAACAAACCGATTTTGCCGACCCAAGCAATCAGGAAACCAACTGTCAACAGAAGCATCCCCTTACCGAAATCGAGTTCTGAGTGTTTCAGACTCCCGACAACGAAAAAAATGAGACCACCAATTGCCATCGGCCGTCCAAAGAGAAGACAGAGTTTGAATTGTTTTTCTAGTCTGTGTGCGGATCTGTTCATCGAACTTCCTTGCGTAGATGAGAGGAATCTGCGGAAATGCGTACTCTTTGCTTCCCTTACTCCAGTCTTTGAAAGACCGTTACAAGAATTGGATGTAACGGCAAAACACAGATCAGTATGAACGGGGGCAATTCGGAGTAGTGTCAAGATGGGCGATCTGGTTACAGACGAAGAAATCACCCTCGGCGCTTGGGAAGGCGATGAAAACGCATTGGGTGCGCTCGTAGTGAAGCACTTTGGGGCGTTCGAAAGGGCCATCGCAAAGAAGTACCCCGTTTTAGGCACGCATGACATTGAAGATGTTGTCGCGTTGGGGATACGTCGTTTTTGGGAGCATCGACATGAGTATGATGGGCAGCGAGCGTTAGTAGGCTATGTATTCGGGTTCATCAAGAATGTTGCCCGTGAACATGTGGCATGTCGGCTTAAATGGCAAAAAGCTCGCGCGATGGAAACCCTTACAGATCCGACCGATGCTGATCAGTTTCGTGATTTACGGACGGAAAATCGACTGGACGACATTGAGGAAAAACACAAAGGATTTCTGGAGGCGATAAAAACGGTGCTTGCGCAGATGCAGCCCATTGACAAAGCAATCTGGATGACGTTTGCATTCGCACGTGAGGACGTCAATGCTGGAGAACTTGGTAGGAAACTGGGGAATGAATTTCAAAATGGCGAGCCTATTCCCGCTGGAACAGTGCGAGTGAAGAAGTCGAGATAAAGATCGCTGAAGTTTGTAGCAGATGAAATGTACAAACTCGGATTCGACCTTGATTCTCTGGAGCGGAAACGATGACAAACGAGCGACAAGAGAATCTGATGAACGGGTTGCTGCGAAGAGCGTTGGTTCCCAAGGGATTCCGACCTCGTAGTACCGACGACGAAGACGCAATGCTCAAAGCATTGGGTCACGTCGAAATAAGCGTCGATAAGCGAGAACGTGTGCTTGCGAAAATTCTTGGCAAGCAGCCATTTGACTTGGAACGATCATCGGAACCCGAATCGCGTACCGAAACCGCTGCTATCAATGAAGAATTGGCGGTGATGTTCCGTGAGGAAGGTGATATTTCACCCGAAGTTCAGCAGCGGTTGAGTGAATTGGAACGCGCGGCCTCTGAATCGTTTGATCAAGTAGACGACATCGACGACGAAGAGATTCAGGATGGACCGTAATTCACAGTGGAGACGTTTCTATGCGGAATGTGATGTCGCTACGCGGAAGGGAGAAGAGATATCGCTTGCCACTGGCTTCAGTGAACCTCCGATAGACGTATTCAGGATTCTTGAATCCGAACGACAATTCATACGCGCGGTCGGGGAAGATTTCGGTGAGTCGTTTGATGGACGAATCCGATACCTCGGCAATGGATTCTTGCTATGCTACAACACAAGGTATAATGAATGGTTACCTCGCGGTCGAAATCGCCCGCACTCAAAGGTTCTGTTCTCAATTGCACATGAGCTTGGCCACTTTTACCTCGACGAACACAGAGCGTGTCTTGTCAATAACCGCAGGGCTCACAACTCGTTTACTGAGTTTTCTTCACACAAGCTCATCGAGCGTCAAGCGGATCACTTCGCCAGCGGCCTGCTGATGCCTAGCGATCTGCTGCGTCCACGAATCAATATGGATAACCATCCAGATTTCGGGCGCGTCCTTGACGTACGAAAAGACTTCGACGTCTCGCTGACCGGATTATTAGCCCGGTGGACACAGCTTTCCGACTTTCCGTGTGCGACTGTTGTTACTCTCAATGGCGTAGTGCTGTTTGGTTGGGTTTCCAAGGCCTTCAGAGAAATTGGGTGTTATCGAGTAAGGCGAACTCATAAACCTGAATCGCGAACGTTCCGCAGCTTTGTTGCGCAAAACTCGCCTGTGAAAGAGTACAAACAAAAGGACGGATACAGTTCTACAGATTATTGGCTGGAATATGACCAACGATCCTTCGAGACATCAGAGTTGTACTTTGCAATCCCGCACTCCAAGCTTATTTGGGTGCTGTTGACTTGCGATGAAGGTGAACTTTGTGGCAAGGAATACGATTAAGAGCAGGACGTGAATCCCAACGTAGCATTTACGATTGAATACTTGACTTTCGTGGCATAGACAACCTCCCCCGATCTAAAAAAAAGATTTGATGATTCGGCCTCTACTCGCTCCGGTTCGGGCGATTTCTGGCTGCGCGTTCGCAGAGGTTCTGCTTGAGGCAGGAATTGACAGTGCGTTTCCTGATGCTGAAGCGCCGTCGGAACTGGCGTTCCGGGTATGGTCGCGAGCCGCTGCTTGCTGTGCGTGGCGGCTTCCCCGATGACCATCAAGGGGCATGAATACCAGAAAAGCCGCATCAGAGCCGGGTGGTCCCACGTCTGATGCGGCTGAATGAGTTGTTTGTTGAGTCGTTATCAGACTTGTCAATGCGTCTTGTGCTTAACGCAATACACAGCTTGAGATGTGCCCACTTGATGCTGGCCGCAGATAGTCGGAATTCCAGTCACTTTCGACCTGGGCGAAGTACTTCGCAGGATTCCTTTTAACCGCCGCGACACAGGCTTCGCAACAAACCTGAATCGTCCGGCCAGAAATAGTGACAGGAATTGGTGGTCCCATGGAACCCAGTTCTTCGCCAGTCACCGCACACACCCGCTGGACACTGGTCTGCAGATTTGGCTGACCAAGGTTCGATGTTCCACGTGATGGGTCGAACGGCAATGCACCGATTTCTTCAGCAACTCGCTGAAGGTATTTTTCAGGACTCCGCTGTACTGCGGCAACACAGGCCTGACAGCAGACCTGAATCGTCCTGCCGGAAACTGTCACAGGAATCGGCGGTCCCATTGAGCCAAGCTCTTCGCCTGTCACTGGACAGATCCGTTGGACACTGACTCGTGGAGACGACGGGCTCCGTTGCACATCTCTGGTGCGAAGTTCCCAGCCACTATTGGATTGTGCTGCAAATTGGCCGGACGGGCAGTTCTGACATCCGTTCACGCAATCCTGACAATTTTGGCGTCCACAGTTTTCCGGCGAGCACGGGAATCGAGGATCACACGTACGACACTGGCAAGTTGAAGCCTGTCGTGGATCGCTGAACTGAGAGTATTGCCGGGGATCGGCATTTCGATTCGTCGATCGTGACCATGTCGCACCTGCCGATGAATTTGACTGGCAACCGGGGCCACTGCAGGAAGGAGTTGAGTACAGTTGTGAACTCAGGGCACTACACGCCGTGAGTATGTAAAACAGAGCATTCATGGAAAATACCTTTCTTTTGAGGAGGGACGATCAACACCATTGTTGATCATCAGAGCGAAACGCTCCGCCGTCATCTGCGGTATAGAAAGGCCCCTACGATGCTCCCACATCATTTCCTGGGCCTGTGGCTTTGAAGTGATCAGCCACAGATCAAAATTCGGAAGCCGACCCTGAATTGTTGTTGGCTGGGCCATAATTGTGATCCGCCTTCACGACTGTCTGGCTTGCTGCGAGTGCAGCCAATGCGACTAACGACCAGATAAACTTTTTCATTTTCATTCTCCAGAGAGATTGATTTGTAGTTTTTGCCATTCCATTGAGAGTCGATTGACTTCGATGTGACTGAATCCCTTTCGATGCACGCGACATGCCGCTGGCAAAAAAATGTCGAACGCCTTTGTTTCCTGTAGCGTAAGGGTACATCTCACCAAATGGTTGTGTGATCATTCGGATATGGTCTGATGCCGTTTTGATGACGACGTTACACTCCAGACGAATCAATCGCCCGCCAACATGCAACGGATTCGGGATAGTTTGATCAGGGTGAACTGCCGTGGAAGTTTAAGAGACTGCTCTGTCAGGAATTGCGGGAATTTCGCAGCGACGGCATAAGAATTATGACTCGGTTTGGTTACGCTGGTGATGTTTTTGAGAAGAAATCAATGTCTCGAAAATGCTGTTTTCCAGGATTGTCATGAAGAAATGTCGCACGAAGAGCATCTAACCTTCAGTATGTCGAATGCAACTGACCGCCACCCAAAGGCCGTCTGCGGGAACGCAAGTCGCGTAGCGAAAGAAGTGATTCAATCGGCCTCAACAGGTGACAGGGAGTCTCAGCGGATAATCTATGAGTCGCTGATCGATCGCGTTTATCGCACCGTTTTTCGTATCGTGGGGGTATCCGACGCAGAGGATGTCAGTCATGACGTTTTTCTCCAACTGTTCGCCAACCTCCACAAGTTTCGGTTTGAATCCGATTTCTTGACCTGGGCTCATCGCCTGGCCATTAATCAGGCACTGCAGCATCTGCGACGACGAAAGCGAAATGCCACTGTAGGGCTTGAAACGAGAGGTGAAGATCCAGTGTCAAGATCCAACGACCCTGATTTGAAGGAGTTGTTTGACGTCGCCTTATCCAGGCTGGACGCCGAGCTTCGCATGATCCTTGATCTGAAAGAATCACAACAACTGCCCTATTCTGAGATTGCCGAGATCGTCGGTATCCCGGAAGGCACTGTAGGGTCGCGTTTGAATCGAGCACGTCGCGAATTAAGGGGCCATTTACTGGCCCTTGGCTGGGAGGAATAAGATGAACTGTATTACCGCGAAAAATCACCTGTCTGCCTACTGCGACGGCGAATTGAGTGCTCAACTGGCATCGCAAGTGCGTGACCATATCGCTGGTTGCACCGACTGCAGCGATGAACTGGCGTCGTTCAACAAACTGAGTGCGATGTTTGCTGCTTCCAGTGTGCCAGAGCCGCCAGCCACATTGTGGTCCAATATTGAATCGGCAATGACGACTTCCCCTGAGAAACAAAGGGTCACGATCAATCGTCCCGTCGGAGTCTCGCCCCGCGTTTTGAGACTTGCCCTTGCTGCGAGCCTCCTGTTGGTGTTGGGAATCTGGCGGACCTCGGTTTGGCAGTCAAATGATCACCGGCAGCACGACGAACTTGCGGTGAATCTGCGCGAATTGATGTCTGAGTTTTCAAGTGAACCATTGCTCGCAATGAACAAGCTGTCTGAACAGTATCGGGGAGTGGAAGTATCTCTGGATGGTGCGGAAAACCTGTTGGGATATCGACCGGCGATCGGAAAGAACCTGCCATCCGGGTACCAGCTGACATCAACACGTG
>JAGQQE010000236.1 GCA_020426345.1 Planctomycetaceae bacterium | reverse complement strand
AGTCGATGACGTAAGCCTCATAGACGTCTCGGTTGTCTCGCGGAGAATCGAAATACTCAATGCCCGCATTTCTATCGAGCGTAATGACCCAGTCGCAAAGGCGATGCAATTCGCGGAGCCCATAGGCCTTCTCCGGCGAAATCTCTGTCCGAAGAACTGGAATTCCGGCATTCTCCTGCAGATGACGCACCACACAACCGGCAACTGCCTGCTGCAGCTTGACAAGCCTCTCTGTGTGAATCCGGTCGGCAGGGTGCTTCTCTCCATCTGTCGAACCGATGACCATACTGCGCCAAAGCGGAGTGGGCAGGCTGGTGTAATCACGCTCAAAAAATGACATCAACCCAAACGCGAAGAATGGACGACTACTCGCGTTGTCTTCCTGTGATTCGGAAGCAACACATGATTCAAAAGTGTCAAAGGCTACGGCAAGGTGAGCTGAGGACTGCGGATCGGGATCGTCCTTTCGGGCCCAGCGCAACCGTGGTAGCGTCATACCTCCAGGTAGACTGGTTGATTCCAGCATCCACTGGTCTTCTTCAAACACGACGCCCGCACCGCTGCGTCGCTTTTCGCGCGCTTCCGCAATAAACCGGCCGGCAACACCTCGCTGACTTGCCGAAGGATAAAGCTCAAGCACAAACGACGGAGCCGTTGGCTGTGGCTCTTCGTCTGCTTCTTCTTCAGTAAGTATCCGTCGGCTTCGTTTCTGCACGTGCCCCAAGCTTCTTGCGACCGTCAATCCGTCACCTGGTCGCAATGCATGGATGTGTAGCAGCTTAGATGTGTCGTGGCACTCGATGTATTTCAGGATCTCGTTGCCGAGCACTTGCGCACTTTGTTTGCCAACAGTTGGAGCAGAGTCGGCCGATTCGCTTTCACCAAGTGCTCTTGCGAGAATCGCGATCGCGGCCTTCGGCTCCGAATCGTCGTCGGAGACCATACCCACCACGTGAAACCCGAGCGTGTCCGCGAATACGAAGGTCTTCCCCGGTTGCAGGCCTGGCAGGAACGCAGGAAACACTGCACCGTCCAATAACTCCAACTCGTCTCGCAACTGTTTCGGAGCTACGTCCTGTTCGAAACGCGTATGAAGCACCAGATTGTCGTAGCCGACATGCCAGGCAACTCGCATTGCATGTGCCGGCAAGACGATCATTCCAATCGTGCGTCCCGACAGCGACTGGATTTCAACTGTATTTGCCAGTGCAAGTGCGGGGTCAGCGACGTCCAACAACGCAGTCCAAGCCAGCAGGTATTCTTTGACGACGGTGTCAAACACCTTGGCCTTCTGGTCATAGATCTGTCCGACTCCACCACCGCACGCACCAAACCGCTCGGCCATCCGCCGGCTGGCGTTGGTCGCACGATCCCAAAGTGACTGCCAAGCTGTCCCAGACGCACTACTTGGTTCGATCGGGACAAACTCTGGTATTCCGGCGCGAGCCCCGGATGCCCGCACCTTGACTCGCCAGCGCCCAATCTGCCCGCCACGAGTGACCCAGTCCTGTTCCACTTCGTGAATCAGAGGTGGGCGGAACACACGGAAGCTCTTTCCACGCTGAGGTGTGCGCAGTACGACGTACCCCTTCGAATCCAGCGGAAACGAATCGGTCCCTGAAGCGAGTGCGGTCACCGTTTCGCGATCATCCAGTTCGATCAGCCCCTCGCTGAACGCTCGCATGATCTTGCCGACGCCACCCGTGCCTTTGTCCGGCGGCGTCCCGAAGCGAATCACGAACTCGTCGCTTTCCTGCTCCTCAAGCGAATCGTCCCCAATGACCGACACTACGATCTTGGCGTTGATTAACGCGTCGTCACTGAGCATTGAAAAGTCATCATCGGTGAAGCAGCATTTCTCTTCCTTCTTTGCAGAATGCGACACATCG
Source organism: Planctomycetaceae bacterium (assembly GCA_020426345.1). Classification (GTDB taxonomy): domain Bacteria; phylum Planctomycetota; class Planctomycetia; order Planctomycetales; family Planctomycetaceae; genus F1-80-MAGs062. The sequence goes on along the minus strand of JAGQQE010000236.1, from coordinate 8,167 downwards.
CGTGATGCGAGTTCCTCATCCATATCGGTGACGATCTTGACCTGATACTGCACTGCGTCCTTCTGAAGATTGTCAGGTCGTGTTATCCAGCGGATTTCGAGTTTGGCGTAATTGCCGTTGGCGTCAGCCTTCGGGTCGAGGATCAGAACGGGCGGGTCTTCATCGGCTTCCTCGATTAGACCGCTCCACTTAGCCAGCTTGCCCTGGCGTGTCCGCCATGGGACCAGTTCAATCTCCTGAAGAACGTGTGCCGCCCCTTCGAGCTTCAATTCGTTGACCCACAGATGTTGGGAAGCCGCTACATCCTCGATCGATGTCAGTAGCGGGCGAGTGGCAGCTGAGTGAAGAAAACGTTCGAGATCGACTCGCTGTTGTTCTGTCGGTTCCAACAATCGCAGCGCCTCGATCCGCTGCGATGGGGCCTGTCCGGATGTCGCTGCTCCGAGTAGGCGGTCGACAAATAATCGAGACATGTCCAGCGTGTCGAGGTTGTGTGGGTCTTGTTCGTCGGCCTGGACCGGCCACAGCCCCAGCTGCCACAATAGCTCTCCGGGGTGGCATTCTTGGGCTACGATACGCACGTAGTAATCAAACTCCTGCCACGGCGACACGCTGTAACGCTGCCCGAATCCGCGAGCCTTCTTCACCGCTCGTTCGGCGAATTCTCGCGCTGTTTTTCCTTGCTGATTCGTGATCTGACGGGCGGCAAGACGCAACGCCTCCTTGAACAGCCCCGCTTCCTCGATTTCACGAGCGGCACTATAAATGCCGTCCATTCCCGCGCCAGCACGCGATGTGTCGACGAGTAGAACTATCGGATCGTTTTTTGATTCACGTATCTCAACAGCTTGGTCAGCGGTAATCGTTCGCGACTCATCGTCATCCACATCGGCCACGCGCCGAATCATCCAGCACTCCGGCACAAAATCGGTCGCGTGTGCGAGCGCCTCGACAACATCAGGCATCAGACAACGTACAAACGCCATCGTGCCGGAATCGGGACGACCGAGCACTTTCTCAAAGGCACGCGAGAGTAGAGTGGAGTGGAGTGGTGTTAAATTCATTGGTCATCCCCCTGCGTGGGTTCAAACCGCGGTCGGAGATACTTCATAGATTCGGCATCGTTGACTCCGACCAGCAGTCCCAAATCACGCAGCCGCCGCTCAAGAATTGAGCGATTTTCGCGAAGCAAGTCATTGGACACTGTGACTCCAGGGGGAGCGAAATCGATACAGAGGCCGTGTCTTTTCCGCAGAATGCTCAAGAACTCTGCAAATGCCAATGGACGGTATCCACCCGCCTTACCCGTCCGCAGCACATGGAGGTGGACAAGATGATCGAGCACTGCGTCTGTCATGACGACAGATCGAACGTCACGAGTCTTACGCCCGGAGCCAACTACCGTGCGCATGACTCTGCGTTTGGATGCCATTCCGTTCGGACGACTTAGAAGTAAAGAGGAGTCGAGAACAGACGAGACATTATTCTGCGCGCTCTTACGTCCCTGCAGAAATGTCAGTGTTTCAGCTATTCGCCACACCGGACTCGGTTGATTGCGATCACTCCTTAAGATCTCTGCGGCATCGGAGTAGTCGTCCTCGAATGCATCTGCAAGTCGCTGAGCAATACGTTCCAAGTCGCGCTGAACATCGCGGGCTTCGTCACGGCGTCCCATGAGCAAATCACCCAGCAGGTTGATCCATTCAGTCGCGTAAGGTCTGTATTTGATGTCTAACTTTTTGAGGCTGAGGTCATAGCGTGCTTGATAGTCCAGCAGCCGGAGTGCCATCAGCACAACCGGAAGGCGTTCTATTCGGCGCATAAAGTCATCCATCGACTGTTCAGCAACCGCCCGCAGCGATCGCTGCACTCCGTTGGAGCAGTCCACAAATAGGTCTGCTGGGGCCTGGGCGTTCTTCGGCCGTATCGTGCCAGTCTCGACCCATTCAAACAGCAGTTCGACCACGCTGGAGAAGATAGTGGTCAGCCCGACCGCCATGCATGCCTCGAGCATTTCCACGAACGAATGCCGAGGGATCGCATCAGCGTATCCGCGAATGAAATGCCGTAGGTCCTCTGAAAAATGTCTTGCCGCGCGTTCGGAGATAGGGCGTTGGTTTGATATTCGATCGCCGCCGCTTTCCTTGCCACGCAGCTTGTCGGGGGCTTGCCCAAGCTGCTGAGCAAGTCGAATCATCAGCAACTGGTCGATTCCGACGTCCGCAGATTCCTCAAATCGGTCAGATGTGCGATCGCCCAGTGGGCCGTCTCGCATAACGCCTTTGTGAAACACCTTCAGCAGCAAGTTGTCTTCGAACCCTTGACCAACCGCAAACCAGGTCTTGTCGCCATCTTTGTTCTGGTCAACACGATCACCATCCTGATCTGCCAACATGGCGACGAGCATCTCTGGGACAAATCGCAGGTTTGCAACTGACTGAGGCAAATCGACCCAGCTTGCCATGTAGTGGGCGGGCGCAACACGAATCACCTGCTCCTGCCGGCCCAATGCGCGGCTTCTGTTTTCGACACAGAATGAAAGCAGCAGGTCACCGAGAATCGCCTTTTCGACCGGATTATTGAAGCCCGTGAATGGCTCATGCTCCGCAAGCACAGAGGCCACTCTGTCGATAGTCGCAGCCTTCTTCTTTTCACTGGCCGTTCCTTCGCCACCGAACGCCTCCAAAAAGCGGCCTTTTCCTCGCCGATGGCCAAACCGGAACATGTAAAAGACGGCAGGAAGAACTGCAGTCAAGTCGAAGTCCTGCACACTGAGCGGTAGGACCTTATCGAAGTTGGCTGTCCAAATTGCTTTCGTCATGCCACGCCCGAGCACCTCGTCGACAATGGAACGAGCAGTTGGACCTGAAGATGTTCTGCTCATGATGTCACCTCCGACGAGATCTCGTTGATCTGCAGTTCCTGTTTCCTTTCTCCCGATGAGTCCCGAACGATGGCGGCTATCCGATAGAGCTGTTCGTCCTGCATTGGATTCCAAGCCAGTAGTTCTCGTTCATCCTCACGAACCAATCGCTGCACAAAAATTGAAAGGTGGGCAAAGGTGTCGTCTGTGGATACATCTCCAAGCTGATATCCTTCTGCCAATTCCAAGAGCAAATGAAACAACTCCGCGCCAAGTAGCAATCGCTCTTCATTACCGTCACGATAATGGTAGGTCAGTGCCACTTGGCGGTGGAGTCTTTCGATGCCTTCTGTTTTCGACGGCAAGACCGGTTCAATCCGAAAGTTCTCCATCGGCTTCTCAACCCAGAACGCCGTTTCCGTTGGAGTTCGGGGAGTGATACGAAACGGCACCACACCGGAGCGTTCGAAGGCTTGTGGCGGCAAGTCTTCCAGTCGCGAGATTCCAGCACATAGCCGGCGGGTAATGTCCGCCAGTTGGCTTGCGTCTCGGATCAAGGGCACACGGCGGAATTCGCGAATGTGACTTCCGCGAGCAAGATCGAGGGCCTCGCTCGGCTCTTCCATATTCCTGAGCACCTGACGAAGATCTTCATCAGTCCACTCAAAGAACGCACGTCGCCGAGCCGATTCCAGAGACAGACCGGGATAGCGTGGCGTCGAACGTGAACTGTCGATGACTGGCTGGCTGAGCAGATACCGATCAATCTGTGGATGCGATTCGAGTGCCGGATCAAAGCGAGCAATCTCTCGCAATACTTCGCCTTGGCGCGCCTGGGAATCCGCCGAGAAAGCTCGATCCCAGTACGGAAGCGGCCCGCGATCATCAATGTATTCCCCGGAGTGATAGTCATCACAGAAGTGAACTCCGAATAACACGTAAACCAGAGCTGCTCGAAGCTCTCGAACTGTAATATGTGTCTCGCCCCGCAGATGGACGGCTTGCAGCGCCTCGAACAGTCGCTGCCTCGATCGCTTTCGAACATCATCCGGAATGGACGACGGAAACGAATCAGGTCCAAAGATCCTTGCTGCCTGATAAACATGACATCGCTCTTTCGCAGAGCATGCTTGGCACGGAGACCACTTCTCCTGCGATTTCCTTCCGCCGTAAAGATGATCCAGCAGACGCTCCAGAAACTCCGTGTCGATTCCCGTACCTTCGGCCGTAATACCACCAACCAACGATCGTTGGTTCAGGCTGATGAAGCGGATTTGTGAGTCTTGCTGATCGGTTCTTTCTTGTAGCAGCTCATAGAGTTTGGCAGTCAGTTCGGTTTCACGCCCCAGCCTCCCCTCGACACCTTCAATCCATTCCAAAAGGCGACCGTCATTAATGGCCAGCAGGTGTACGATATTTTCGCTTGGCGCACCGTCCTGAAATGGTGCGAGAAACTCATCGAGAAGTTGGTCTGCCGACTTGCCTTGCCATGCTGCCGAGCCGTCAAGGTTCATCCGGACTCTCGGACCATTCGGAACTCGGCCTTCAAGGATGCGATCGACCGACTGATGTCTACCAAGCCCAAGCTCCAAAGCTAAGTGCTGAAGCAGCGCTGTCTTGCCATCACCGGCGTTGCCGCACAGGATGACCAGTCGTACGCGTGCCGTACGAATTGCTTCGAGCAGCGACTCTTCGAGCGCAGTTGGGACGTAGGTGTCAGACGCAAACGTAGTGTCTAATCCACGTGTCTCGCGGTTTCCCCAGCGCGACCCGGGATATGACTGCAGGAGTGATTTCAGCCAATCCACTCGCTGTTCGCTTAACGCTCCAACAGTTTCCACTGCAGTTGGTAGGCTCACGACCGCTTCCGTAACTTCATTTGACGGCCCGTCGCTTTTGCCGGGTTTCGATTCTACACCGTCTTGGGTCTGGTCCTCTCGCGAGTCCTGCTGCGCATCTTCCGCGAGTTTCGAAGCGGAAGTGAGTGCTTGCAACATTTCTCCAGCCGATGCAAATCGCTGTGCGTGATCCTTGTGCGTTGCCTTGTCCAGCACCTCTGCAACAACAGGAAATTGACTGCGTTCGACGCCGTCCCAATTCAGGCCCCGTTCTTTGGCCAGTTCGCCGCCGAACCGGAACGGTTCCTTCTCAAACAAGACGTGAAAGAAGCTGGCTGCCAGCGCAAACAGGTCGTCGGCAGCGGTTGATGGTTTCTTCTGTTGTCGCTCGGGCGAACAATAACTCACTGTTCCGACAGAAGATGAAGCATCATCGAGGCGAGAGACAAAATCGTAGTCAGTGAGGACCAGACTACTCCCCGACACGATCATGTTACGCGGGCTGACGTCGCCGTGAGTCAAGCCATTGCGATGTAGCACATCCAGTGCTTCGGATAGATTCGTGAGCCAGCGAACCGCCAGTGATTCGGGGGTCGGTTCATCCTGATTCTCAGCTAGCAGAGGAAACACCCCAGTGAATTCGCTGAGTGGAGTACCGTCAATCCAGCCCAGGAGTGAGACGAACTCGTTCTCTTGCCATTCTCGCGCTACCTCAAAGATGGGGGATAGCCCATCCTGACGAACGAGATGAGAACGCACGAGACTGTAAGACTTGAGCACACGCTTTCCCGTGTCACCATCATGGACAATCTTGGCCACGTACGTGCCCAGCTCTTCCTGAGATGAACGATCCAGTTCGACTACTTTGAATGTGGTCCCTATCCCACCGGAACCGAGACGGCTGACAATGCGATAGTCCCGTCCATGAAATCGAACGACTTGATCTTCGGTCCAGAATCGCGCGGGAGGGGCGGGAAGCGGAGCGACGGAATCCCCTAGTAGCTCGGAAATCGAGCGTTCCAATTCCACAAGTTTTGTGCGCTGGTCAGGTTTCAATTCCTGGCCGGTGGCCAGAATCTCAAGAGCCGCAGAACTGATGCTGTCCGATTTGTCTGCAAAAAGACCACTTAGGCAGACGCACAACGAGTAAATATCTGATCGCTGGTCCGCGGCACTCAATCCCTGTGAAATGACTTCCGGTGCGATCCATGCGTCTGTCGTGTCAGTGGGCAGATTACTGGATGCCACACTGATGTCCGACGGAATCCGTGTTCGATCGAATCCCGTAAAGATTGGCGTGTTGTCGTAGCGAACAAGAATCGTATTTGGGGTCAGATTACGATGTACCAGCGAGTCCTCCGAATCACCGGATTCATGAAGCTCAGCGAGAGCCCGGATTGCTTCCCGGGCAAACAACGCGCGGGCAGATGGTGCCCACTCGACGTCTTCAACGCGGTCGTGCAGCGTTGGGGCTGCGGGGTCGGCCACAGTGAAGAAATACATCTCACCCGCATAGCCGGGAGCATCTTGAAACGAATCAAGGATTCGTGGAGCCCACGGGTAAAGCTGCAACCGTTGTAGCGCCTCTGCTTCACGCCGAGCTCGTGCCTCTGCCTTAGCCTCGTCCGACACTGACAGGTCATAGAGATGCAAGATGACCTTGTCGCGACGGGTTGGATGACTTCCGCAGTAGATGCGGTGGAAACGCTCGTCCTTCGGCGTCTGTTGCTCGAGATTCACGTAGCCTGCAAGGCGACGAAGCGAGCCTTCCAGTCGCACAGCACTCTTGGGTTCGATCGCCTTCGCCAGTGATCGCACCTGATTCGGCGTCAGTGCACGAGGCTCTTCGAAACCGACAACCTGCTTCCACTGGTTGAGCGAAAACAGGGAGACACCTCGAACCTGGCCGCGGTCCACCAGCTTGCGGACTTTCGACGGCTGACGTGTCAGTAAGATTGTGCCATCTACTCGGGGCAAATCTGCAGTGACGCGACGTAGAGTCGTACCAATCTTCCGTGCCTTAAGCGTGAGTTTGTCGGCTTCCTGAGCGACAAGATCAGCGCTTGCGTCGCACCATCCAACGGACCAGTGCTTGACTTCGATGACCCGCACTCCCGGCGGGCCGATCGCGATGATGTCGATGTCATCGGACTGAAACTGATGCGTGACGGAAAAGGCCAGATTCGTCAACAGAATCCATTCATCATCCGAATCCCAGCCAGTCGGGGTGCCGATGTTCTGCAGTTCGCGTTTTAGTCGGTCGATGGCCGCCGCTTCACTCTCGTTGACGACCTCGCCACATGGAACGATGGTGATTCGCATGAGGGCCCTTGATTAATGGTCGGTCAGATGCTGGTGAACTCGGCTACCTGATGATGGTCACTCCCCATATAAAATGGGATGTAAAAAGCGTCGCGCTCTGCCAAATGGATGATGCTGTCCCAAGGTCTTCTGAGGTGGCACGACAGTTTCATGGCACGGTTCCGTTAGCTATTTCGTTGTTTTGATGCTGAATTCTCAACCTGTTTCACGAGTCTCTCCAACTCTGTCCTTCTGTAGAGGCGATAATTGTTGGCCGGATGTCGATGCTCCTTGATCTTGCCGGCGGCTCCCCATGCTCGGACAGTGTTGGGACTCACTCCCAGGATTTTGGCTGCCTCCTTGACACGCACGTAACCTTCGTCTTTCAACACTCATCCACCCCTTCGATCGGGAAGATTTCTCGGAGTTGACAGTTACTAAAACCTTACCAAATGATTCATCTGCGCACAACTATGTAATCATTTGCTCCAGAAGTGCTTACTTGACGTCGTAACGGAAGTGAATGTGCACAAAATGGTTCGAATGAAATCGAGTCAATTTCCTGAGAGCATTCCAGCGTATCACACGACCGATCCGGGTATTCAGTTCAGTGACATCAAACTCTGAACGAAAGGAGTACCCCCCATGCTCAAGGTCAACGTTGGTCTCAGCCGGAAGGTTTCGCGGGATTACAACAGCACCGGGTTCAGCGTGAACCTGGAAGGCGAAGTCTGTGTTCCGTTGGATGATCCCGAAGGTGTCGTCGAGAAGATCAAAGAACTCTACGATCTCGCTGAGGAGAGTCTGAACCAGCAGGTTGAACGCTACGAAGGTGAGACGGCGATTGCCAGTCGCGATGAAGTTCCGCCCGCTCGTCAAGACTCTGCTCCGGCCCGTTCAGCGAATGGAAACGGTCGCGGGAACGGGTACGAACGCCGCTTATCACCTCCTCAAAATGGCAACGGTCACCGTCGCACTGGTGATGAGGGTGGCTTCACGCCTGCCAGCAACAAACAGATCTCGTATCTGAACAACCTGGCCAAACGACAGGGACTCACCACACCGCAACTCCGTCAACGAGTGGCAGAAATCGTGGGCCGGGAAGTCGATCTCTATGACCTCTCGAAATCCGAGGCAGGCATCGTACTGGACGAACTGACCGCTG
>JAGQQE010000235.1 GCA_020426345.1 Planctomycetaceae bacterium | reverse complement strand
AGCATATTTCACTGGTCGCCAATCTGGAACGCGTCTCTGAACTTTGGCAGCAGGTACATGGCCATCCGCCGACAGATGCTGACGTGGACGTGATGTATTCTGATTTTCTACCGCTGCAAAAACAAATTCTGGCTGACCATTCCGATGTTATCACCGGCGTGGCCGATACCATTCAGTCCCTGCGGGAAAGCGGTATCAGGATTGGATCCTCAACAGGCTACACGCGAAGCTCATGGAGGTCGTCATTCCCATCGCAGCGTCGCAGAATTATTCGCCCGATGTTGTCGTTTGTTCGGACGATGTCCCGGCAGGCAGGCCGGCGCCCTGGTCCAATCTTAAAGCAGCCCAGCTGCTGGATGTCTATCCCATGAACGCCATCATGGTGGTCGACGACACTGGTGTCGGAATCGAGGCGGGATTAAATGCAGGGATGATTACTGTGGCCGTATCTTTAACGGGGAATGCCCCTGGGGCTTTCAGAGGATGAGGTACTTCAATTGCCCGCAGGCGAACTCGATTCTCGTCTGCAGTCGGTTGAATCCGCTTTCATGGCTTCCGGAGCCCACTTTGTGGTTCGATCCGTCGCGGACATCCCTACGCTGTTGAGAAGATCAATCCTGCTGACATTGCCTGAAGGCTGGTTCCCGGCGTTGTCTTCACCAGTGCAGCCCCTGTGGCCATGTCAACGGGGAGTGATTGCGCGCAACGCCACCCCGGAAGTTACTCGGAGTCTACTGTAGCCCGGTTGCCCGTCTGCTCGTAGGATTCGTCAGGATTCATGTAGCGTTTCGGAGAAATCTTTGGTCCTCGCAGCACTTCTTCGGTCACTTGTTCGATGCGAAGCAGCTGTTCGCCGAGATGGTTGATCCGGCGAGAGACATCATCGTTGTTTTGCTCAATGCCGCCAGAGACAAGGTTGATCACTCCCAGGAATAACAGCATCTGAGCGACGGTTGTCACCAGCCAGCCTGTGGGAGTGTATTCTGCAATCCCGCCAAAGTGGCCGTAGATGACCATCGCCGTACCGATCGTTAACCCAAGCACTCCCAGGTAAGCGAGGAACTGCCCTGTCATCGATGTCAGATTGCTGCGCTTTGGAGATGTTATCTGAAAATGCGGGCCGCGCGGCATGCTGCCATGTGCCTCGTCGATCAATCTGTGCTTCGGGCGAGTGTGGGTTCGTGTTCGAGATCCATCTGTCTGCAATACGTCCTGAGGCGTTTCGGCCGCGTCAATTCGAAATCGCCTGGCGGACGCAGACGTCGGCGAGTTTGAGACTGGCGATGCGGTCTCGTCCGTTTCCTGACGCTCCGAGCCGTCAGGCTGCTCGGTGAATGAGTACGGCGGTTTGACGGGGCTTCCGGAGCGTTCGGCATCTCCACCGGGCTGATCTAATCGATATTTTCGGCTCACGTTCACCGGTCCTGATAACTTATTAGACGAGACAAACTGTCCTGGAAGGCGTTTCACCGAGGGCCGTTTTCCCTGCGGCTGGCGTGCGGGACGCTTGATAATTCTTTTCGTCGATTCCGGAGCTGCGATTACTGCCGGAAACGGTGATTCTTCGGTGATGAATCCAGAGACAACCGATTCATCTTGAGCAGCAGTTGCTGACACCTTTATGGAACGTTCGGATCGATCCGGCTCGGCGGTCTGAGTCGTCTTTTCAGCCTGATCGTACCTCACGAAATGCGATTTCTGCGAAGTCGGTGTTCTATCGGGATTGTCCAGGACCGTTGGGCCGGAAACGCCTTCAGCTTCAACTGCGGGGACACTGTGTTCACTTCGGTCGAGTTCCGGCTCTCGACGATCGTCGGTCCGCTCGCAGGCAACAACAGTCTCTTCACACGATGAATCCTCGGCAACTTCTGAGGCCTGCTTCTCCGGAGGTACTGAATTGCTTTCCGGAGAGACATCCCCCTCTTCATACTCGTAGTCATCCGTCGCGGAAACATCAACCGTCGTTGTCAGCCAGGGCGGTGGCATGAGTGGATGATTGCGGTGCAGAGCCGCGATCGGCTCGGCAATGGGGCCCCCGGACTGGCGGGTTATCGCGGGTTCGTCGCCATGAATTTGGTTCGAATGATCTCCGTGAGATGTGCTGGTTTCCTGAATCTTTCGATCGAGTTTTGCTTGTCGTCCGTCATGCGGATCGGAAACGGTTTCGGGTGACGGCCCCAGATGACCATTCGAAGTTCGGGCAACCCAATTCTCGTGCTGCTGCCCCGAATGAGTCTCAATGTCTTGTGCGATAGGCACCTGTGATGATTCAGCTCCGCCCGGCGTTGCAGGGCTGACGTGGTCTTTAGCTGATGCCGATGTATTATCGAGGGAGGCGATCAGAGTTTTCGAGCGACCGTCTCCGGTATGGGGGATTCTGTCCGGCGGAGAGTGAACGTCCGGTTCAGGAGTGCTGGATTCGGAATGACGATCCACTCGAACGGGTTGATCGATGTCAGATCGAGACGTTTTACTTGCCCAGACCAGAGGAGGCAGGGCCTCGGTAGAATGGATTTGATCCAGAATATCACTGGACTTCCAGCGATCGAGTATCTCTCTCGCTTTTCGAATCGAATCGTCGACCAAAGGAGCGTGCAGGACCACACCGCAGTTGGAACATCGCTGCAGCGATCCATGTACGGTCGAAACGGGAGTGACTTCGGATTGGCAGCGGTCACACCACATGCCTGTCAGGATTCCATTCTTCGAAACAAAGCCGATCCATGCTCATCCAAATCCATTGGATGTCGAGAGGCAGCGAATTGCCGCCGGTAGGGACGAGGGTCTCACAAAGACATTCATCTCGCGCCGCAGAAAAACGCAGTGTAAGTTCTAACTCAGCAAGTGTTTTTGCAACAAGGCCAGTTCGCCGGGGAGTGATCGTTTGCGACGCGATTGAGGAGATTGGGGATCCGACGCAGCTGCCTGTTTCTGCCGAACCCCAATTCTTCTTATTCAGCGCAAATGCCCCTGACTCGCCCGGAGGATCGAGTTTGATCGATCGAGGCGGCGGACACGCCCGCCAGAATTGGTGCAAAATCCGCCAGCCGCCGCAAGTCTCTCTAAAATCTGCCGCGCAGTTCGAGTTCACCTTACGGAATGACGGGCGGATCCTGTTGTGAGAGCTGCATGGAACTGATGGCTCCTGCAGCGACTATTGCTAGTAGCTTCGCGGTCGCACAGAGCCCTGCACGCGATATGGAAGACCCATAATCCGGAGGAATCCCTCGGCGTCTGTCTGATTGTAATCGCCGCCTTTCTCCATGCTCGCAATTTCTGCGTTATAGAGGCTATTGGGCGATGTTCGGCTGCTGACGCGGATATTTCCTTTATAGAGAGTGAGCCTGACTTCGCCGGTCACTGGCTGTTGTGCTTCACGAATGAAAGCCAGCAATGCATCCATCTTCGCACAATACCAGTGCCCGTAGTACACCATTTCCGCCACAACGGGGCTCATCTGGTCGCGCAAGTGCGTCAGGTCACGGTCCATGGTCATTTGTTCAATGGCACGATGGGCCGCGTACAGCAGTGTCATTCCGGGAGCCTCATAGACACCTCGACTCTTCATGCCAACAAATCTGTTTTCGATGATATCGATCCGGCCCACACCATTTCGACCGCCAATGGTGTTTAACGCTTCGACGAGCTTCGCAGCCGAAAGTGTTTCACCATTCACGGCGACCGGAATTCCGGCTTCAAAGCTGATGGACACAGCCTCCTCTTTGTCGGGGGCTTGCTGCGGTGACACAGTCATGCCAAAGTCAATCACGGTCTCGCCGTCAACTGTTGGATCTTCCAGATCTCCGGCTTCGTAGCTGATGTGCAGGCAATTTTCATCACTGGAGTAGGGCTTACTTGCACTCGCTTTTACCGGGATGTTTTTGGCAGCGCAGTACTGCAGCATCTCTGTTCGCCCCGGGAAGGCATTGCGGAATTCTTCCATGCGCCATGGAGCAATGATTTTCACGGTTGGGTCGAGTGCTTCAGCGGCGAGCTGGAATCGACACTGATCGTTTCCCTTGCCGGTTGCTCCGTGAACAAAAGCCACTGCGCCAACTTCTCGAGCCCGCTGCAGGCAGACCTTGGATATCAGTGGGCGGGCGATTGAAGTGCCCAGCAGATAGATATTCTCATACTTTGCCTGCCACTGAAGCGTTGGAAAAGCGATTTCGCGGCACATTTCTTCCCGTGCATCGACCAGTTCTGAAGACTTGGCCCCTATGTCAAGAGCCTTCTGCAGGATTGCTGCTCGGTCTTCGCAAGGTTGTCCAAGTTCGACGTACAGACAGTGCACATCGTAGCCTTTGTCCTGCAGCCAACCCACCAGCACAGACGTGTCGAGTCCACCGCTATATGCCAAAACTACAGATTCAGCCACGACTTACTTCTCCGGTAGTGGTTGTTTGGTTGAGGAAACCTTCTATGTGCCGAATGGTACCCGGCCATGATTCCGTCGCCACCAAGGAGCTCTGAAAAACCAGATTTCAGAATTGTGATTCCGCGTCGGCAGTTCATCGCCTTCCGCGGACTATTGCATCATGGACACGTGTGCTACTCTTTTGACCTTAGGCTAACCCGGACCCATGTCACGATCTCCCGGGCACGGGGCTGTTGTACACCGGTATTGGAACCATGACTGATCGCAAGCCATTGTCGAAATTGTCCTTCCACTCCGGGGACAAACAAATGCGGCAGACAGACCACCCAATGGCTGCATTGGATGCTGAAGAAATCGCATTTCAGTCTGAGTCGATTTTGTCGCCTGCCGAGTGCTCCAGTTCGCAGGTTGTAGAGGTGCTCTTTCAGCAGTCGTTTCTGAAGGTGGTTGACACGTCGACCACCTTCCCAACGATTATTACCGACGAACTTGACCGAGTGGTCTGGCTGAATCGCGCGTTTGAGGAGCTTTGCGGCTGGGAGGCTTCGGATCTGCTTGGGCACCCGATCTGGTATCGGCTGCATGGCCCGGCAACGGATTTGGCCGCTGTTGCGGCAATTCGACAGAAGGCAGAACATCGCCTTCCGGTCAACGAAGAAGTGTTGAACTACCGAAAAAATGGGGAACCATACTGGGTGGCGATAGATTCGAAGCCCGTGTTCGACCCTTCGAATCGATTTGTTGGCTATCTGTCAATTCAAACAGACATCACTGTGCGGCGCAGGGCAGAGTCAAAGCTGTCTGTCGACCATCTGCTGCTGCAGTCAATCAGTGATGTTCAATCCAGGTTCATTGACAGCGATCATGATGACAACGCTTTCAGGACGCTTCTGGAGCATCTTCTGGAGCATCTGCTGGGACTGACTCAAAGCCAGCACGGATTCATTGCAGAATTGAACCGAGCGGATGAATCGGGACATCACCAACTGGAAATCGCCGCATCAGGAGCAGCTGCTGACGCAGGAACGCATCCGAATTCCGGAGACGGGAACATCTGGCCGTTCGGTAACGTGTCGGCAGTTTTTGATTGCTGCATAAGAAACCGCGAAGCCTGCTTCTGGAATGTCGCCCCGCCGGATTTCCCGAAGCCCCAACAGGATCAGGTCAGTGCCGGGCTCTTGACCTACGCTGGCATTCCTGTCTGGACAGGAGGCGAGGTAAAGGGGCTGTTGGGCCTGGCGAATCGAATCGAAGGCTACGATGCGGAAATCGTCGACTTTATTGAACCTCTACTGAAAACGATTGCTCAGTTGATCGACGCTCGCCGCCGCCGCCGCGAACAGGAAGCGCTGGAGGCGTCATTAAGAGAAGCCAAGGCGTTTCTCGCATTAACAGGTCGTGTTGCCGGGGTCGGAGGCTGGCAGCTGAATCTGGATTCCGGTTTTCTTGAATGGACCGAACAGACTCGGCGCATACATGAAGTCGACGAGGACTATGTTCCGACATTGTCCACCGCAATTGACTTCTACACGGTCGAGGCAAGGGGGCAAATCGCGTCCGCTGTGGAAATGCTGCAGGTAACAGGCACTCCATTTTGTCTGGAGTTGCCGTTAGTCACAGCGAAAGGAAGACGCATCTGGGTGCGAGCTCAGGGGGAACGTGAAGATCATGAAGGCAAGCCGTATCGTCTGTACGGCACCTTCCAGGAAGTGACGAAAATCATCTGGGCGGAAAGGTTCATTAAATGCAAGAATCGTATTCTTGAGCTCATTATCTCCGGGCAGCCATCTCAGGGGATCCTTGAAGAAATTTCAAAGACAATCCACGAGCAATTGCTCGCACGCTGGGTGATGGTTCTGACTCGAAACTCGGTAACAAACAGATTGATTGTCACCAGTAGTTTCGGGTGGCCGGACGGACTTGCCGAGACACTGAACGATGTGCCGGCAAACTGCGACAACAGGATATGGGGCGACGTCTTTGTCAACGGTCGCCGAAGTGCGGCAGACGGCATTGAAGGCGACCCGCTCTGGGGACCAATGGCTGCTTATCTACGAGACAACAACATCTCGCACAGCCTGTCGCTGCCTGTGTCTGCCACGAACGCTCCGACAGATTGCTGTTTCACAATCTGCAGCACTCACTCGCTGTTGGCTGGTAAATTCGACCATGAATTGCTGAACGAACTGATTCAGCTGGCCACGATTGCGGTTTCAGCGGCAGCGGAAAATGAAAAACTATTGAACAGTGAGAGCCGATTGAGGGAAGCGAGTCGGCGAGCGGGACTTGGCTATTGGCTGCTGGACGTAAAGACGGGAAAGGTGGAGTGGTCCGAAGAAATCTATCGCATGTTACGACGTGATGATTCATTTCAACCCACGCTTGAACGATTCATCGAAGAACTCGCCCACCCTGAAGACAGGAATTTGATCACCGAGACCTATCTGAAAGTATGTCAGACCCCGGGCCTGACCTGCGAGATCGATATCCGAACAAATCCTGCCGACGGCCCCGTCAAATGGCTCGCAATTGAAGGGGTCGCATCCACCGATTTCGACGGCAAAGTTGTTTACGTGAGAGGCACAATCCTCGATATCACCGAACGAGTTGCTGCGTCCAATGAAAAAACTGCACTCCAGACGCAGTTGCTGCACGCCCAGAAAATGGAATCTGTTGGTCGTCTTGCAGGAGGAGTTGCCCATGACTTTAACAACATGCTTGCTGTCATGCTTGGTCATTGCGAAATGCTGCTGCTTCGTGACAGCCTTTCAGTCGAATTACGCGAACACCTGAACGCAATTCAGTCGGCCGGACAGCGTTCCGCCGATCTGACACGACAACTACTGACCTTTGCCAGAAGGCAAAATGCATCGCCCAGAGTTCTGAAACTTAATCAGTCCGTGACATCCATTCTGCAAATGCTGAAGCGACTTCTTCCGGACGGCATCCTCTTGTCCTGGCAGCCGTCGCCCGGGCTTTGGGATATTCATATCGACCCCGTTCAGATCGATCAGGTCCTCAGCAATTTGCTTGTCAATTCAAGGGATGCGATTGACGGCAACGGGACGATTGCCATTGCGACGCAGAACTGCGTTGTCCGTGAACCCAGAGTGCTGCAGAACGGTGCCCTACTGAATCCCGGGGAATGGGTGCTGTTATCCGTCAGTGACGATGGATGCGGAATCGATGAAGAAGGTATGCAAAGACTGTTCGAACCGTTTTATACGACAAAACCACTCGGCGAAGGAACCGGACTTGGTTTGGCAACTGTCTTCGGGATTGTGCAGCAGAATGAAGGAGTCATTGAAGCGATCAGTGACCAGAAAACGGGGACTTCCATCAGGGTATTTTTCCCGCGCTGTCAGGGTACAGCGATCAGAGAAACGCCTCCGCAGGAATCTTTGCCAGCGAAGCAGATCAAAGGAATTGTTCTGCTGGTGGAAGATGAGCAGGCTGTGCTGCAAATCGGACGCATATTTCTTCAACAACTGGGATACACCGTGCTCACCGCTTCTCGACCAACAGAAGCAATCCGGCGATTCGAAATGCATGAGGGAGAAATCCGACTTGTCATTACTGACATGATGATGCCGGAAATGAGCGGCAGGCAACTGATCTCAAGTCTGCGAAGATTTCGCTCGGATCTTCCCTGCCTGCTCATGTCCGGCTACCTGCCTGACTTACCACCCGGCAGCGAATTTCTACACGACGATATCCCCGTAATTCCAAAACCATTTGAGATTCAGACCCTGGCCGCGGCCATTCGGCTTGCACTGAACCGGGCAGAATCAAGCGGTCCAGGGTAAACGCACCTTGATGAGAATTCGTGACCGGCGTTGACCTTTACATTGCATAGACGTGTGTATGGTGCAGCTGTGGTGCCGAAGGCTGCTTCGCTTCGTTCGGATAGCAGAAGTCCGTGCACCCTTTGTCATCGAGCGGATGCTCTTTCTCAGCCCTCGACGACAAGATCAGCGTGCCGCTGTTCTATTGTTATCCAACGCGAATCACTCTCCAAGCGTACGTTCTCTGAGCCTTCAATCATCGAAGGCAATTCTCGAATGCAGCTTTTGCCAGCCAGGAGACCTTGAAACACGATGGTTTCCAGTCGTCCTGCGTGCCTGTCCCGGTTTTTCTACGGACAGCTAAGCTAAGTCTGAGGCTTATCTTCCGGTACTGAGTCTGAAGCGGCCGTTTGAATATCGATGACCGGCCTGGCCGTTCGAGCGGCAATTGCAGCTTCAAGTCCCGCTGGTAAGGATCGGATGTGGAGATCGCGTTGTGGGAACGCCATCTCAATGTCCGCAGCGCGGTACGCACGATCGATATCCACGTGCAGCTGAGAAATCACAGCTAATCGCTGGTCGAGGTTTGGGAGAAAACACCGCAGTACCAGATTCAGACAGCTGTCGCCAAACCCCTCAAATGCAACCACGGGGGGAGGGTCACTCAAAATTAAGGGATGGTCTTCTGCGACTTTCAGCAACAAAGCAAGTGCCTGCTCAGTGTCGCTTCCGTAGGCAATACCCACGTTAATCACAATGCGGTTGGTCTTGTCCGACAAAGTCCAGTTCAGCAGTTTTCCTGTAACGAACTCGCGGTTGGGAACGATGTATTCTTTGCGGTCCCAGTCTGTAATTGTCGTCGCTCGAATATGAATTCGAGTGACGCATCCACTGACTCCGTCAATCGTCACAACATCGCCAATTCGAACGGGGCGTTCGAAGAGGATAATCAACCCCGACACGAAGTTGGCGAAAATCTCCTGAAGGCCAAAGCCAAGACCAACCGTCAACGCTGCAACCAACCACTGCACGCTTCCCCAGCTGACTCCGATTGTATTGCTGGCAAAGATGATCCCGGACAGCATGATGATATAACGGCAAAGCGTTGTGATTGCATGCCGGCCACCCTGGTCAATTGGAAGTCGCTGCAGTACAGCCAGTTCCAGCAGCCCTGGCACGTTCCGTCCTGCGACGACGGCACCAATCAGGGCGATCACGGCGAGCAGCATGTGTCCAAGAGTAATGCTCTCGACACGGGATATTTCCTGAACGGTTGGTGTGGAAACACCGTCGTCGATTGTTTCGCTGAATTCCACAACCACCTGCCACAGCTCGAAGCGGCTGAAGACCTGAAGGGCGGGCAGAACCTGTCCCCAGATGGCCCAGGACGATCCGAAGAAAATAACGATCAGCGTGGCTCGCACAAGGCGAAGCATTTGCTGATTGACGGTGCTGAGGTCGATGTGGGGTTCTTCAATGGGCGGCAGCGTTGTACCGGCACTGTTTTCGGATTCGCTCTCCCGAGCGGCAATGGCAGCGGCTCGTTTGGCTTTGGCCTGTTTCATCGCGAGATCTCGACGAGCCGCCAGCATCCACTGCATCATCATGGTGTATATAATCAGCAGAACAATCGAAAGCCCGATCGTCATCTGCAGACGCATCATTAATTCTTCGGCCGTGTACTGGTAGCCCATGAGGGCCAGAACAGCCAGACAAAGCGGTGCGCCGATGGCGACCGGGTACCATAACCACCGAAGCCGGTACATGAGTGAACCAGGTCGCGAACGCAGCAAGTCTCCAATCACGGACCCGTTTGGATTGACAAGCCGTCGAAGGATTGCAGCCAGCAGGAGGGAATACAAAACAAATGCAAGGCGGCCGACCGAATCTGAAGCGG
>JAGQQE010000234.1 GCA_020426345.1 Planctomycetaceae bacterium | reverse complement strand
TATCACCATCCTGAAGATCAATTGCCGCAGGAATCGTCGGGACAGACGCAGATTCGCTGTTCTGGGCGTGGACCGCGGAAACAGGAATCAGAACAATGGCCAGACTGGCCGCAATCGTGATCAGAATTCTGGCAGGTCGCTTCGTTCGGCACATCATCGGCATTTTCCTTCTGGAAGTGGCAGGATCTGCGCAACTAAGTGTGCGACTTGAAGAGAACCAGCGGAGACGGGCCAGATCAGATCAAACACCAATTCGCGCAGAGGGATTGGAATGGGTAATGTTGGACGACCAACAAGACGGAATGGTGGCCGAATTGGCCCTGTTTTGCCAGTGATCGAATATCAGCGATGCAACTGGCGAAAGGGTCAGACTGGAGATACGTATCCATCAATCCTGACTTGCATCGTCCCAGAGAAAGCCAAACCATGAAGCGACACTCCATCCAGATCCTGAATCATTTCCTGATGATTCTTGCCCTCGGCAGTGCGGGATGCAGCTCTATCATGCACGAACTTAAGCCTCATCGATTGTGGAGGCTGAATTACCATGAGCCGATGGGACGCACGGACGGACAGTACTATTCAATCGACGACCCACTCCCAAATCACCAGAAGCCGTCCGAAGCCTGCGAGACTGGGCGGTGCGAGACTGGGCAGGGCGAAACCGATCAATGTGACCAGATCCAGTGAAGCGCCCCCTTGTTGTGATTCCCGGGGACGATCCACCACTCGTGGCGCGTTCTCCCTTCCTGAACGAACTGCGTACATCCGCCGAAGTTCGATTGTTCACCGATCGCCCGGTTTCGGACGACGAAAAACTTGCGCGCCTTCAGGATGCTGAAATCCTCTTGAATTCACGGGGCGCGATCCATTTTTCAGGCGAAGTGATTCGCCAGTTGCCCCGGCTGAAAATGATTGCCGTCTGTGGCATCGGATACGATGCAATCGATCTGGGTGCCGCCTCGGAACAAGGAATTGTCGTTTGCAACATCCCGGGGCGAACTGCCGGCGTTGTAGCGGAACATGCTTTCGCATTGATGCTTTCCACAGCTCGAAAGCTTCCGCAAATGACGGCCGAACTGCAGCGCGGCCGATGGTCCGGAGATCTCGGCGTTTCTCTGCTCGATAAACAGATCGGTATCCTTGGCACCGGCAACATTGGGTGTCAGATGATTCGGTTTTGTCGGGCATTCGGGCTCAGTGTCAAAGCATGGACCTTCCACCCGGACGCTTCAAAAGCGGCAGCGCTGGGTTTTGAATATCTGCCGATTGAGAATGTCCTTGCGACGTCCGATGTCATCAGCGTGCATTGCCGATTGACCAACGAGTCTCGCCATCTGATGAATCGAAGCCGCATTCGACACATGAAACCCGGCAGCATCCTGATCAACACAGCACGAGCTGGAATTGTTGAAACACGGGCTCTGGTCGACGCGCTTCAGTCCGGACATTTATTCGGAGCCGGGATTGATGTGTTTGACAATGAACCCATCGATCACACGCATCCATTGCTGACGTGCCCGAATGTCGTACTCACACCCCACAGCGCCGATCAGACGCAAGAGGGCATTGATCTTCTGACAAAGGGCTGCGTGGAGAACATCCTCGCATTCATGGACGGCCACCCGACCAACGTTGTGAATCCGTGACGGCAGTCGAGTCGGTTGGTGCTTTGTTCAGATAGATCCCATGCAGGAATCCGGAACAAGTACGCTTCAATCAACAATCCGGCTTCCCAGGCCTGTGCGTGGCTTCGATTCGTTGACAATCGAAGCCTGTGCACAGACGAGTGATGCCCGGGAAACCAATCCCGAAGCCCGGTATCCACTTACGGACCTATGCCAGAGCGGCTTTCAGCTGAACAAGCGGATTTCCATCAATCAGCTTCAGATCGTACTTGTCTTTCAACAGCTGCATCACGTTGTCGGACAAAAAGGCTGGCTTGGCCGGGCCAATCCGGATCCCTTTGACATCCAGATAGAGCAGGGTGAGCAACACGGCAACCGCCTTCTGTTCGAACCAGCTGAGTACAATGCTCAGAGGCAGATCATTCACGCCGCAGTTGAAGGCCGATGCAAGAGCTGAAGCAACCTGAATGGCACCGTATGCGTCATTGCATTGCCCCATGTCCAGAAATCTCGGAAGCCCGGCCACGGTGCCATAGTCATGATTTCGAATGCGATACTTGCCACACCCCAACGTCAGGATGATGGAATCCTGCGGTGCGTTTTGTGCGAACTGTGAATACCAGTTACGCCCTGGTTCTGCTCCGTCGCATCCGCCAATCAGGAAGAAGTGTTTTATCTCACCGGACTTGACCGCTTCGACAATCCTGTCTGCCACTCCCAGGATCGCGCCATGGTGAAATCCAACGGTGGATTCACCTGTCTTCATCTCTCTGAGCGGTTCGCACTTCTTCGCACACTCAATGACCTCGCTGAAATCCCGTGTTGTGATACGTTTCCCACCGGGAACGGCGGTCGTTCGCGTCGTGTATAATCGATCTCGATAAGACTCCCAGGGAATCAGCACACAGTTGGTTGTGGCAACGACCGGGCCATTGAACTGACCAAATTCTACTTTTTGCTTTTGCCACGCTCCTCCAAAATGTCCGGCAAGGTTCGGGTAGGCTCTCAGCTTCGGATAGGCATGGGCTGGCAGCATTTCGCCATGGGTGTAGACGTTGATATTGGTACCGGCCGTTTGCCTGAGAATATCTTCAAGGTCCAGCAAATCGTGTCCCGTCACCAGTATGCCAGGCCCGGGTTTTGTCCCTTCGTAAACCGTTGTTGGTGATGGTTCCCCAAAAGATTCGCGGTGACCTTCGTCCAGCATCTGCATCGTACGCAGATTCATTCGGCCACATTCCAGCACCAGTTCCAGCAGACTCCCCATGTCGAAGTTCACATTCGTGACGGTCGCAAAAAGCGCCTCTTCAATAAACGCATTCACCTCCTCATCCGTCTTACCCAGTCGGCGAGCATGATGAGCATACGATGCCATCCCTTTCACACCGTAGAGCAATGTCTCCTGCAACGACTGCATATCCGGGTCTTTTCCGCAGACACCGGTGTCGCAGCAAGCAATTCCGTGAGCCGTTTGTTCGCACTGATTACAAAACATTTGAGAAGACCTTTCCGCTTTCACTCAAAACTGGACACATGACTCCTGTTTTATCTGAAAGCAACTGCGGTGCCAATGAGTACAGGTCCGGGCCTTTGCGGCAACTTGCCTGTCAGGTTACTCATGAGGGCAACCGACGCAGAGCAGCCAGATGGCTCCCGTTTGCAAAGCAGGCTGGCCGGATGCAGCCGTAATATAAGGCGTCGGCACTGTCCCGCGCGGCAACTTTTCCTGTCCTGAGAATTGCCGGGGACCCGAATTCAAAAGGCTGCGGCACCCAGCGCATGCGCGCGGATGACTACACTTGTGCCGTTTCAGCGCGCGCCATCTGAGAAAGGATTCACGGAGCTGCACCTGTGGGCAGTCAAGGACACCGGCGGTGTGGCCGCAACACCGCCGCCGGATCAATTGTCGGAGCGATCTTCTATTCGTTCACCACAGTGAAACACAGCAGCAGGCATGTCGGCGATCGCCCCGGTTTCAGGAACCATCGGAACGGCGACCGCGTGGAAGGGTTGACCGCATTGCAATGCAAAATGTTGTGAGTTCAGGCCCAGCGCATCGGCGGAATCCGTTGTGATCATAGGCAGGTGCCGAGCGATCCCATCCAGGCTCACCTGACGGGCACCTTCATGCTGTCGAACAATGGACAGCAGTTCTCTCCAGATACTCAGGTCCGGGTTTGAAGCACGACTGTCCGTTCCCAGAACAACTCTTGCACCGGCATCCCTCAGCCGCCGCCAGGGATGTGATCCATGCTGAAAGAATTGATGTGTCCGCGGACAGAAGACAACTGCAACATTCGGATTCTCCGCAAGAAACTCCATTTCCGGCTCTGACAAATAGTTGCAATGGATGGCAAGAGCACGACGCAGCGTTGCCATGGGCTTCAGATAATTCAGCAGAGTTCGACTGGCTGGAAATGCTGACGCATTCCACAACTGCCTTTCTGAAAGGAAACTCCGAAATGCCCCCGTCGCATCCAGCAGCAACTGACGTTCCGCGATTGTCTCTCCCAAATGCATGGCCACCGGCACGCAATGACGAGAGGCCATCCGGATCAATTCGTCGAACAACTCAGGATGCACCGTGTAGGGCGCGTGGGGACTCAACCCCGTGATTCCTTCGACACCATTCTTCAGGTGAAGTTGCGCGTTCTCAATTTGCCTCTGAATGGATTCCGGCTGCAAACCGATGCATTCACGAAAGCTGATCGTCGATGTTTGCTGAAACCGACTCCAGAGATCCACGGACAGATCCTGTGTGGTAATTTCTCCTGTTGCCAGCGTACCGAATTTCCGGCTTTCGCTGAGCCCGGCCATGATCGACGCATCGGCCAGTCCCTGCAGTGGGGTCGAAACCGCTGACCGATTCCGACGATTCTGAATGACGGATGTAATCCAGTCCTGAAATGGAAGGGCGGGAGAGACCGGTGTGTCCAGGTCAGAGAATTCCAGGTGCGTGTGGGCATTCACAAGAGCAGGCATGAGCACGACGGGATCTGCCCGATGACTCACAGATTCGGGCATATGCCGAACCTCAGTCAGGAAGCCGGATTCTACAACCACCTCCACATTTCGTAATGGCGCATCGTCAGGCCGCAGTAACCATCGAACATGTAATCGCCGTGCACCAGCCAGTTCATTCCATGGATTGGCGAAACACGTATCAAAACTGGTCATAGCAGACTCGTCGAACGCCAGTTGGAGGTTCTGGATTCCTGTGGATTGCAATTGGAGGTGTGGTTTACCAAATTCCCTGTCGTATGAAACAGCAGTACATCCAGATCCTGATCAACTTCCCCCGCACCGCACTCACTGGCTGGTTGATACTGTCAGCCGTCCTGACGACAGGATGCTTGTGGTTGAAGTTCGATTTTTCCCCGGAATCTGTCTATTCCGGACAGGATGAAATCGTCGCATTCTGCAACAGACATAAACAGCTGTTCCGTTTTGAAGACAGCGTCTGCCTGGTGGTTCTTGAATCAACAGACGGACGTTCCCTCCTTCGAGGTGACTGTTTTCGATGGCTGGATGAATTCTGCGCTTCGGTGAGTCACGTCGACAATGTTGAGCATGTCTCGTCACTGGCGACGCTGCAGCGTCCACGGATCGATCTGAATGCAGCGTTGCGGGACACTCCTGTCAATGACCCGATCCGATGGGGGCCCCTGCTGACTGCGTCCGACCTTTCGACGGACGAGAGAATCAGCGAACGTCTCGATCGCCTTCCATTGCTGAACGATTTGCTAATCAGCGATGACCGAACACTCCTGCTGACAGTCGTCACACTGGATTCCAGTCTCCGCGGTATAGGGATGATTACGCCGCCGGTCGAAGCAATCGAACAGATCATTCACCAAAGCCAACTCCCCTCCGCAACGCGCGTGCGACTGAGTGGAGTGCCACCGATACGCATTGACATTATTCGCAGCCTCGAGCGCGATCAAACAATGATGGTGCCCATCTGTGCGTTCATGTTCGTCGTCGTCTCAGCCATTATGTTTCGAAGCCTGATAATGACTTCACTATCGCTTCTGGCCGTAATGCTGGCCGTTGGCAATACAGTCGGTTTGATGGGCTGGACGGGCCAGCCTTTCAATCTGCTGAGCAACGTCGTTCCCCCATTGGCTTTGATTATCGCTGCCGCCAATGCCGTGCACATCGTCAATCGCTTCCAAAAACTAATCGGTGCTGGAAATCGCCCTGTCAGGGAGGTCACGCTGGAAGTCATGAATGAAATGTCGGTGACCTGTTTCCTGACGCTGGCCACCACCGCCATCGGGTTTGGGAGTCTGCTTCTGGCTCGATCAGAGTTGCTCAGGACGCTGGCCATTCAGGCATCTGTTTCAATGCTTTTCAGCTACTGTAGTCTCATCATCGTACTCACGTCCGGCCTGACAATTGCCGGTGACCATCTGCGTTTGCAGGCACATAGAGCCGCAGCCCGGGCAAGTCAACGATATACCCAACTCAGGAAAGTCACTGGCCGAGTTGCCCCTGTCTTCGATGCTGGCTGGGCATGGATCATCCGGAACGCTGTCGTAGTCGTTGTTCTGCATGTGATTCTTGCCGGCGCGACTTTGTGGTGGGTGCGCGATATGCAGGTCAATTCTTTCATCTTCGAAACCTATGAAGCTGACAACCCTGCCATGGAAACAGTGCATCTGCTGGATGAAAAGCTCTCTGGAATCATCTCTCTGGAAGTACAGATTCAGGCAGAGGACCCGGATGAATTCTTTTCTCCCGAGGTTGCGTCCGGCCTGCAACAATTCCGAAAGCAGATGTCAGAAGATCGTCGAGTCACATTTTATCGGGATTACCTTCAGGTACTCGCAGCAATTGACGCGAGATCAATGTCCGATGATCCCGGAATCGCCGCCGCCGCACTCAGAAGAATCCGCAGAGTTACGAACCGCTATGATCTCACTCCAATCACAAGGGACTTCCTTTCAGAACCAGAGAAATCAGCACGCATAATGATGCGGGTACATGATGTTGGCAGCGCTGGACTCAAGGAGCTGATTGCCGATGTAGAGCTGCGGCTGCGCCGGAATATGCCAGCCACGCTGGGGTGCCATGTCACTGGTGACGCGGCTTTACACGCCGTCTGTATGGATGAATTTGTGCGGGACCTGTTCGTGTCACTGATTGCTGCGTCCGGCGTTATTTTCGCATTGATTGCGGTGTTGTTTCGCTCCATCCGAACTGGACTTGTGGCTTCTGTACCCAACCTTTTTCCACTGGTCATGACAGTTGGATGGATGCAACTACGCGGATTTGAGCTGACCGCTGGTAACGTGATTGTCTTCGCCATCAGCCTTGGGATCGCGGTCGACGATACGATCCATTTCCTGGCACGATTCCGGCAGGAATCCGAGCTTACGGGAAACCGTCAGAAAGCAGTCTGGCAAACCATACTCACCAGCCGAAAAGCGATAGTCCTGACGAGCATCCTGATTGTGTGTGGCCTGAGCGTGTTATTCTGTTCCGACTTCGTTCCCACTCGACGTTTTGCCGAATTGACCGCCATCACGATGCTGGCTGCATTGCCCGGTGACCTGGTTCTGCTGCCCGCCTTACTTGCCCTGTTTGGCAGATGCCGCGGTCCGGCAGATTCGCCACCCGAACTCACTCTGGCCGGACGCTGACGAGGTTCGCAATTCGAAGTTCAGGCACAAATGATCGGGCAGATTCCTGAACAAGCTGCTTCTCGTACCATGAACGAACCTGCCCCGTCAACCTGACCTCCTGCTCATCAAATGATGCAGTCACATCCGTGAGCTGAATGCGACGGATCGATGCGACAAACTGGTGCTGGAGGTCGTGTTTGTTATCGAAGCGATAAGAAGCATTACGAGAAGCAGAGGTCATCGGGACACCGTTGGGGAATGGTGGACGTCGTGCACATACAAATTCGACAGCCCTTAGCTGCGTTGGATGGTTCAAGTATCAGCCACGAAAACGATCCCGGCGACAATGCCTTTCTTTTTCGACCATGGACAACGATTCGCGAAGATTACGAATCGTGTTGTCACAATTACGATGATTTTCAGACGGTCAATGCAGATCAGGAGTTACCCTACGCTCCGTTGACATCCAGAAGGAAGCCGGCCTGATGAACCGTCTCCTGCCCCGAAATACACTCTGAGCTGGACAGCCCTCAGCGTCATTTTCATTTGCCCTCGAAATCGAGAACCGCCCTCCGATTCGTTGGCAAAGTTAAGTATCACGTGGCCTTTTGTCGCCTCAGCTGACCTCCCACGGAGCCACAAACTACTTCGGGACTAATATTTAATCTGAACTTCGTTTTTCTGCGACACCTGATGGAACCATTGGTGTTGATGGGGTCGCGAAGCCGGGAATTCCTCGGTGAACCTCTTTCGATCTGACTGCAAAATGGCTTCGGATATTCAGCCCGGTCTCCTTCGGAAAATGACGGTTCGATCCGTCTTCGAGAAGCTTCAACAAAACGGGCCGTTTTCGCGCGCTGACCTCACGCGTGAAACCGGCATCAGCGCCCCCACAGTTTCGAAGGTGGTTGCTGAACTGATTGAACAAGGTTTGGTTGAAGAGACTGACGTCTCCGAGAACCTGTTGGGGCGTCCTGGTAAACGCCTGCGAATTGCCAAGCAGGGCTCCCGAGTTGTAGGTGTGACCATAGGTCAATTTTTTAGCGGCGTTACCACGGCAGCCATTGATGGTGAAGTGGATGTCCACCGAGCATTTAGTTTCCCGACCCCATCGAATTACCAAACGTTTGTGGAATTACTGGCTGACTGCGTCAAGAAAATCCAGGAAACGGAGGGGTTTCGCCTGCTGGGTGTCGGAGTCTGTGTTCCGGGTCTCATCAGTCGACAAAGCCAGATCGTTGTCCACTCAGAACTGGCACCCTTCCTTGTGGGCCGGTCGCTCAGCGCGGACCTTAGTAATTTGGCGGGCATTCAGGTTGCAACCCGCCCTCAGGGACAGTCGCTGGCGATGGCTGAACGACTCTTCGGACATGCTCGCTGGCTGAGGGACTTTGTCATGGTAGACATGGCAGATGGCCCCACGCTTGGCATCTACAGTGATGGAGACCTGATCGCCGGACGGGACGGTCTCGCAGGGCAGATTTCGCCGCCAGCAATGTTGAACAGTGACGACAGTGGTAAGCGGCAGGTCACGACGGATTCAGATTTCCTCGCAGCCGTTTGCGAACGCATCGGCCGCCATATGTCGCTTGACCAGCTCTGGCAGGAGTGCCAGTCCGGCGCGATTCGACTTGAGGATGAACTTGAACTCGCCTGCCACTCCATGGCTAAAGTCGTCGCCTCAGCAATCAACTTACTAAATCCGGCCACTCTTTTTGTTCACAGTCGAATACTGGCATTCGAACCCTCTCTTCTCTCACGAATTGCGGATTTGGCCAGGAGCCAGGCACTGGATGCAAGCTTTGGTTCGTGTCAGCTGTTAGCTGCCTCCGTCTCCGTCCAAACCGCGGCGATGGCCGCGATCACAGACTCACTCACCCAAAGCCTTGGACCTCGGCTTAGCTGAATCCGCCGATACACTGACTGCACATACGCAATCTGCTTACGCCAGCCTCCACGGTTCTCGATAGTCCGTTGCCTTCAACAGTTCCGTCGCTTCCGCATCATCCGGGCAGACTTCTGCAACCGGATCCCAGGCCAGCTTTCGCTTCAGATGATTCGAGACATAGGCAAGGTGCCCCGGCGTAATGGAACGATGCCCAGCATCAGCGGGAGCAATGCATTCACTTCGGGTTCGGATGCAGTCCAGGAAGTTGCCCACATGATCGTCTGAGACGGTCACTTTAACAGCCCCCGGTGAAAACCCAGGTTCCAGCCAGGTGGCGTCCGATGCCTCAATTCTACCTCGGTTGACCCAGACCCAGCCTTTGGTGCCGATAATTTTCAGCCCCTGCCTGTTGTGGGTTGAAATTGTCGAATGCACCCCGTTGGCGTAGGCACATCGAATCGTGTACTCATGCGGAGTGTTGTAGACATCGGTCTCCGGAAAAGTCCACCCGGTGGCTTCGACGGTAACCGGGCCCGCACGATCGACACCCATTGCCCAGTGCGCGATATCATTGTGATGCCCAATCCAATCCATGAGCACACCTCCGCCATAAGCACGATGCCCACGCCACCAGCGATGATGCCGCGCCTGCATCAGTGGAAGGACGGGCGAAGGTCCACACCACATTTCATAGTCCAGATCCGCTCTGGGACGTTGCACCGTCGTATCCCCCTGAGGCTTGTCGTACCCCGGTGGTAACCCCACCTCGATCGTCTGCACATCACCAGGAATTCCATTGCGTATCAATTCGACCGCGCGCCGGAACAAAGGATCGGAGCGTTGTTGTGATCCCGTCTGAAAGACACATTTGTTCCTTGCGACGGCCTGAACCACAGCCTGTCCCTCAGCAAACAGGTGCGTCACTGGTTTTTCGCAGTAGACATCCTTGCCTGCATTCAGCGCATCGAGAGTACACAAGGCATGCCAGTGAT
>JAGQQE010000233.1 GCA_020426345.1 Planctomycetaceae bacterium | reverse complement strand
AACAGCTATGGACAGGATGGATCGAACGACGGGGTGTTTGCCCGGAGGTTCCGGACGAACAACGTGAATCCGGTTCTCGACGACTCGGGGAATCCGACACTCGATCCCATCTCTCTCAATATCCCCAACGCCGGTAACATCGGCACCCTCGTCTCCGACATCATCGTCCGGATAGCCCCCGGAGGAGGGATTATCGATCCCGACAACGACCCCCTCGGAATCGCCGTTCACGGAGCATCGGGAACTGGAAACGGTACTTGGGAGTTTACGACGGACGGAGGTTTGAACTGGACTCCCATTGATATCCATGAAAGAGTGAGACTTGCGAGAGCGGGGTGGTTCCCCTATGCCGGAGGGGTGTTGCACCTCCCCATCCTCACAGGAGAACCACCATCATGTTGTACCTGGGTATCGATCAGCATGCACGTCAAATCACAGTTTCGCTCCGGAATGACGCGGGGGATGTCCTGCTGGCCCGGCAAGTCTCCACCCAGCCGGAGAAGATCCGGACTTTCTTCCAACACCTGACCGGAAAACTCCTCCCTGAAGGAGAGGGGTATCTGGCGGTTCTGGAAGTCTGCGGGTTCAACGATTGGCTCATCCGACTGCTGGAGGAATATCATTGCCACAAGGTGATCCTGATCCAGCCGGAAGAACGACAGCGCCGCAAAACGGATCGGCGGGATGCCGCCGCTTTGAGCGAACTCCTGTGGGTTAATCGTGAACGCTTTCTGGCAGGGAAACCGGTCCGTGGGTTGCGGCAAATCGAGTTGCCGTCTCTCCGCGATCAGGAGAACAGGCGTTTGACGACGCTCCGGAAGGAGGTGAGCCAGGGACGGACCCGGGTTATCAACAAAATCAAACACCTGTTACGACGCCACAATCTGCAATGGGATCTGCCGACCAAGACATTTCCCACCCAACGGGCTGTGGAATGGCTCCAGCAGGTGGCGTTGTCCGAGATCGACCGGTTGGAGATGGATGACTTGCTGGTGGATCTGGAGAGAGCGCAACAGCGGATGGAGAAACTGGAACGGGTTATCGTCGAACGCTCCCGTCATCAACCGGAAACGACGTTGCTGCGGTCGATTCCCGGGGTCAGCTATTTTACGGCCACGTCCCTCGTCTGCCGGATTGGGAAGATCACCCGATTTCCCCGGGCCTGCAGTTTGGCCAACTACTGGGGGTTAACGCCGGGCTGCCGTAACAGTGGAGAGAACAGCCAGCGGTTGGGGCACATCACCAAAGCGGGGAGTAACACGGCACGCTGGTTGTTGGCCCAGGTGGCCTATCAGGCATTGAGGAAAGATCGCCTGTTGCGGGAGTGGTACAAGCGGATCCGCCGGAGACGGGGAAGCACGATCGCCAAAGTGGCGGTGATGCGGAAACTGGCCACGGTGGTCTGGCAGATGCTCCAACGGGAGCAAACATATTTCGAATGCCGGGCCATGGCCGGCTGCACAGGAGCCACAGTCTGAAATTCCAGGCCTTCCTCTCAAAGAAAGGAGACGAAATCCCAGAACTTTGCCCGGTTGTTCGATCCGAGTTGCCACTCAGGCGGCTTGAGATCCCTCCCGGAGAGTTCCACTCGCACGGAACCGTGGATGCTGCGAACTGAACGACAAACGGTGATGCGGCACGACCCTTTGAATGGAGTGGACTTTCCGGAGAGGAATTCGCATGTGATAAATCCGCGTCTGCCGCACTGCGGCAGAGCCGCTCAGGATGACCATGAGAGGCGTCTCGCGAAGGAATGTGTGGGGAGCGATCGCGCACGACAAGATCGATCGCCAGATCCCGAAGCAACGACAAGCCGGGTGAAGAAACACGTCAACCGATCAGAAACTCGAACGCCAAGACGGAAGCAGAATGAAACCCGTGGAATTGCGAGACAGCAGTTCCGCAGAACGGATCCCTTACGCAACATTCCCGACGGAACCTCCACCGCTCTTGACAATCTCTTTCAGGAACGGTTCCGTAGTGCCAAGTCGTCCGGAGGTGGTCCTGCGGAGAGCCTGATTTTACGGGAATTTCAGGGGTTTCTGAAAAGCGATTACTCTGAAAAAACAGCGATTCGAACCAAAACCGGGTACACTTTTGGCACCTGTACCCGGTTTTTGGAATCTCGAAAGATCTGACCCTTCGGGACTTGTTCTCTGACGGAGACGAACGATTGAGGGAGGGTAAATGATCCGGCGTAACACAACGAGCGACGCATGCATTTTGGGATGCGTCATGGATAGTGTCACTGATTAATGCCCGCTCTCCCAAGGACTTGCAGATCGAATGACGCGAGTTTTGCAGGAGTTATCAAATCGTTATGGATCCAGACGATAAAGCTGAAGTTCCTTCGGGAATCTCTAATCTTCCGCCAGCGCCACGCGGACGACATTTTGAGGGAGTTCGCGGAGTACTACAGCCGGGTGCGTTCCCACACTGAATGGGAATATCTGCCGCTGAATCATTCGCTGCCTGACGAAGTTCAGAGCTTCGATTCAAATCAGATCGTCGTGAAAACCTACGTCGGCGGGTTAGTCAAGTCGTTTGAAGGGAAGGCGGCGTGAGGTCAATTTCGTTACGAGAAATCCGTTGAAAAGAATTTTCAGATTGGTTGGCTTCGCAGATCGACCGGATGAAGTCTGTATTCGTGGGTGTACGTTCGCTCAATTTTCAAGGATTCTCCGCAGTTTCAAGTCGGTATTTCTCGCCTAAACTCATTGATCCATTAAGGCTTGTCTTGTGAAACATCCGTTGGACAGCGACCTTTGACAGTATCTCGACGTCATGAATGTAATTGAGTATGGCTCGAACCTTTCGGAGATGGTGAAGAATGCGGTGCCTTGTCATCTCGACGAGGCACCGCTCGTCGTTCAGCCGGTAGGCTGGCAGTCGGTGTGGAAGAACTGATCGCCGCACTTCCAAGTGCAGGGGGTCGGCGTGTCGGTGAAGCAGCCCACGAAACGACAGCCCTTTTGGCCGGGAGGCTTGGCGCATGCCCAGCCTTGCGGACAGCAGGAGCTCTTGTTGCCGCCACGACCTGCCTGTGCTGTCCCCGATGTGGCGAGGAATCCGACGGCCGCCATCACGG
The DNA here is from genome assembly GCA_020426345.1 of Planctomycetaceae bacterium. Lineage (GTDB taxonomy): Bacteria > Planctomycetota > Planctomycetia > Planctomycetales > Planctomycetaceae > F1-80-MAGs062. The sequence continues at coordinate 7,088 of JAGQQE010000233.1, read as the reverse complement.
CCACCGCACTTCCTTTCCCCAGCCGACCGAGAAACTGACGGCGTGAAACGTTCGTCGCCGTTTGTTGTGCCAGGAGATTGAACTTCTTCAACATGGGTTATTCCTTCTGATTGGATAGAGTTCGGCGCTCAAGATGAAAACAGGTGCCTGCGCCGTAAGGCAACAAGTCAGTTGACGATCGAGATCAAAGCGGCTTCTGCCAAGTCGGTCAGGTATTGGCCTTCCTCGGCCGTGAGGATGCCTTCGTCGACGAGCGATTCGATCTGGTTGATGAATGCCTCGACCTTGTTGGCAGCCACCTGCTCTTGGTTCCGTTTTAGCTTGGAGAGCGAGCCGATGAGCTTGGTGGCCAGCGCGTTCGCCTGGCCGTTGTTGAGGATGCTTTCCTCGTTCAGCCGCTCGATCTCTCCGAGCAGGTTGGCCAGTTGATCTTCAGCGGAGACGATCAGAATGTTTACCGTCGCCACAGCCGAGCCCCCCTGACCATCGGAGACGCGGTAAGTGAACGAATCCATGCCGCTGAAGTCAAAGTCCGGCGTGTAAGTGAACGACCCGTCGTCGTTCAGGGAAAGCGTGCCGTGAGACGGTCCGGTCTCGACGACTGCCGTCAGCGGATCGCCGTCGATATCGCTGTCATTGAATAACAGACCGTCCACAGTGGTGACGACCAGCGTCGTATCCTCGTTGGTCGTGTAGGCTTCGTCTTCCGCCACCGGATCATCGTTGACCGAATTGACGGTGATCGACACGGTCGCCACGTTGCTCTGCGTCTGCCCGTCATTGACCAGATAGGTGAACGAATCCGGGCCGTGGTAGTTCTCGTCCGGGGTGTACTCGAACGAGCCGTCGTCGTTCAGAGTGAGCAAGCCGTGGGACGGTCCGTCGACGGAGATCACCGTCAGTAGGTCATCGTTGGGGTCACTGTCCAGACCGTTTCCGTTGTCCAGTAGCACGTTGCCCGTGAGCGGCGTGTCCTCGTCGGTGGAGAAGTCATCATTCACCGCGACCGGTGGCAGGTTCTGCAGTTCGACCGATCCAATGTCAATCACGCCGGCTACGATTCGGGCAAAGCCGACGCCCCTCTGATCGTACTGGGGCAGATCATTACCGAGTTCACCATCGGTGTGATCGCCAGGATTCTCATCGTGAGAGCCGGAATCATCCGAAGGGACGGGGTCGGACCCGGAATCGCCGGGCGATGATGCGTTGCCATCGCTCTTGTCTCCTGCGTTGATGGCTGGACTGCCGGCAACGAGGGTATGCGTCAGCGTCGGTCCGCCATTGTCGGCCAGGGGGCCGACGATCTTGTCCAGTGGAAACGGATTGGCACTGTCACTGGTCGCCAGAATGTCGCTGGGACCGGTTATCAGAGTGCCTGCGTTCACGAACAGGGCGTCACCGGTACTCTTTTCGGCATCGCCAATCAGGTTGAAGCTGTCGAGCGTGACGGTGCCATTGTCGACGTAGATCTCATCCCCCTCGCTATCAGCCACGTTACCACTGATGATCGTTTGGCTGGCATTGAGACTTCCGGAAGAGTCTCGAACAGAAATACCACCTCCTGTTTCGGCAGAATTATTTGCCAGTGTTGATTGCTTGACGGTTACCGACCCCATTGCGACTGCAATACCGCCACCCTGTGACGCAGAGTTTCCGGAGATTGTCGACTGCATGACAGTCGCAACTCCGTCGAATACACGGATTCCACCACCTATGTCCGGTGCGAAGTTGTCGTGGATGGTGGATCTCAACACCGTTAATGAGCCACCATGGCGGGCATACGAATAGATCCCTCCCCCGAAGTTACCAGACGTGTTTCCGGAAATTGTTGAATCACTTGTTGATGCTGTCCCATCGTTGAATATTCCTCCACCACGGAAGGCGGACAGATTATCTTTCACCGTGGAGTTGTGAAGGTGGAGTTCGCCCCTGGTATAGATGCCGCCGCCATCGCTCGATGTCGACTCATTCTCTGACACAACGACACTGTTGAGCGTCAACGTGCCTGCGTTAAAGATGCCGCCGCCGTTGGGCGCGTATCCGCCGGTGATCGTGACGCCGGTGATCTCAGCGGTGACATCGGCGTTGATCTGGAACACGCGGTTGGTGTTGTTGCCGCTGACGCCCAGTTGGTCGGCCCCGAGGCCCGTGATCGTGACGTCGTCGGTGATCGTCAATTGCGACCCGCCGAGCGTGATCGTTCCACCGCTCAGCGTATCGGCGAATGTGATCGTGTCGACGTCTGTGTCCGAACCGGCGACTGCATCGCCGACCATCATATTCGAGTTGGCAGCTTGGAGAGCTTCACGGAGCGTGAGCTGATTATCGCCGGCAACGAAATAATCGCTCAGACTGTCCACCAGATAGGCGGTCAGCAGGGTGCGCGATTCGAGCGCTTCCGACGGGGCGAATCGCTGCCCGGCTCGGCGACGACGACGTGTGACCCGTCGCCACCATCCATCTGCCAACACCCCCGACGGAATCCTGCGACCCGAACTGAGATTGCCAAATACACGACGAATCAAGTGACTAAGCATGAATAATCTCCGAAATGAAAGAATGACCCTGTGGGAAGTCAAATCAGGCCGGCTGCATGTCTCTGGACGTCCGTCGGAGGTCAGGCATTTGATTTCCGCCCGTCGTCGTGACAGACGGCTGTGCGTCCTCCTCCTCTTGATGGGACTTGTCGCTGTTGCTGGCGCCTGTGAGGACGTATTGCAGGTACTGCGGACTGCCGATGAGGCCTCGCGAGGCGACTTTGCCTTGTTCGTCGACGAGGTAGCCGTACGGAGTGGCAAATGACTTGTACGCTTTGGCGACGGACCACTGTGCCTGTCGCAGCAGGGGGAACGTCGCAGCAGTCTCTTCCCCCCATTCGCGGGCAGTCTCTTTGTCCGCGTTAAGGATGCCGATGACCTGGATGTCGCCGGACTGTTGAATCTTGTTGAGTTCGGGCACAATCGTGTGACACGGTCCGCAACCGGGCTGAACGAAGACGATGAGACGTCGCTTGCCGCGAAAATCGGCCAGGCCCTGGGTCTGGCCGGAGAGATCGGGGAGTTCGAAGTCAGGAGCGATCGTCCCCGGCTTGAGACCTTCACGTCCCTTGCGGATCGGACGGCTGACCTCCAATTCCTCGAATTGCCAACTCAACACCCCCAGTGAACGAAGCGTGCCCACGAGCAGGAAGCCCATACCCAGTATCAGCGCCCATTGAATCACGTTGGAGATCAGCAGGAATGTGGTCATTGCGGGAGCCTTTTTTTGTAAGGGGTAAGAGGTCGATCTACCGGATGACCCGGATGGGACGGTGGACCTTACACCGAGTTTCCTGTTTTTTCCCAGGGGCCTTGGGTTCAGGGGGGGCGTCTGGCGGCTCTGAAGAAGCGAATCGGTGCCGAATCGTTCAACTTGTCAGATTTCCGGTGTAAAGTGGCGGGATGCTTCCGGGTCATCCTTTAGAGGCCTGTATGCCCCGTTCTCAAAAACCAAATTCCGACATGCTGGTTGCTGCCTGGCTCAACGATGAGGCCGGGTTTGAGGACGTCTTTGATCGCTATCGCAAGCGGCTGAGGCGAATGGTCCGGCTTCGTATGGACCACCGGTTAGCCGGACGGATCGATGCCGACGACGTGCTTCAGGAAGCCTTCCTGGAAGCCATGAACAAGCTCGAAGACTACCGTCGGCGCACAGACGATCTGCCCATGTTCCTCTGGTTACGATTGATTGTGGCCGAGAAGCTGACCGATCTGCACCGCGTACATCTCGGAGCACAAATGCGGGACATCAGTCGTGAGGTTTCGCTGTATCGCGGACCAATGCCGGAAGCGAGTTCAGCCGCGCTGGCCGCTCAGTTGATGGGGAGCATCACCTCCCCCAGTTTGGCAGCCGTGAGGGCAGAGACCAAACTCCGCATCCAGGAGGTACTGAATCGAATGGATGAGTTGGACCGCGAGGTGCTGACCTTGCGGAACTTCGAGCAACTGTCGAACTCGGAGACGGCCCGCGTGTTGAACATCACACAACAGGCCGCCAGCAATCGTTATGTGCGTGCGCTGATACGGATGAAAGAGACCCTCCGATTGATTGAGGAAGGCCTCGGCTGAGAGTCACATTTCAAGAGATGAAGAGAATCCTGCAATGTCAGATCAGAACGACGAGCGCAATCCGGTCGAATTTCTGGCCGATGAGTTCCTGGAGCGGTATCGGCGAGGCGAGCGGCCCTCGCTGTCCGAGTATACCGACCGGCATCCGGAACTGGCCGATGCGATCCGGGAGTTGTTCCCTTTGATTCTGGACATGGAAGGAGCGATGTCCGATCCGAAGAGCGGCGTCAACCCGACATCTGTCTTCAGTGGAGACCTCCCGATTCAGTGGCTCGGGGATTATCGTATTATCCGCGAAGTCGGTCGAGGTGGGATGGGAGTCGTGTATGAGGCCGAGCAGGTGTCGCTCGGTCGTCGCGTGGCCCTCAAGGTGTTGCCGCCGCATCTGCTGTCCGATGAGAAACATCGACGTCGCTTCGACCGGGAAGCCCGTGCGGCGGCCCAGTTACACCATACGAACATCGTGCCTGTCTTCGGCGTCGGTGAGGCGGGTGGTTATCAGTATTACGTGATGCAGTTCATCCCTGGCCTCGGCCTCAATGACGTACTCGTCGAACTGCGGAAGATGAAGAACACGACCGCCGTCGCCATACGTCATCAGGCGAAGGTGCCGGCGGGGCTGACGCGCGAAGAGGCCGTCAACAAGTCTCATCCAGCCAATGCCGCTGAACATGTGGCACTCACGCTCATGCAGGGTCAGTTTGACCGGACCGTCATCTTTCAGGAGTCTGATGGCGTGGACTTCTCTACTGGAGATATACCTGTGAAGGTGCATGAGTCGTCACAGACGCCACTGCAGGATACCGCCGAAGGACGACTCTCTGATACACATCGCGGCTTCTCGGACATCGTCCTCCCCGGCCAGAGTGGCGGAAACGGTCGGTCCGGTTCGCGAACCGTCTACTGGCAGAGCGTGGCCCGCATCGGCGTGCAGGTGGCCGATGCACTGCAGTATGCCCATAATCAGGGAGTTATCCACCGGGACATCAAACCGGCCAATCTGCTGCTCGATACGTCCGGGACCGTCTGGGTCAGCGACTTCGGTCTTGCCAAAGCAACTGAGCATCAGGACCTCACACAGACGGGCGACGTGCTGGGCACGCTACGCTACATGTCCCCCGAGCAGTTAAACGGGCAGGCCGACAACCGCAGTGACGTCTACTCGCTGGGACTGACGCTCTACGAAATGCTGGCCATGAGGCCGGCGTATGATGAGAAGCATCGCAACCGGCTGATCAAGCAGATCACCACCGAATCCCCGCCTCGACTCCGCACGTTGATTCCCCATATCCCCCGCGATCTGGAGACGATTGTCGAGAAGGCGATCGAGCGCGAACCCAATTTGCGTTATCAGTCGGCCGCTCAACTGGAGGATGACCTGCGTCGCTACCTGGGTGACGAACCAATCCACGCCCGCCGCATCTCTCCCGCCGCTCGGCTTACCCGCTGGTGCCGCCGCAACCCGGCCCTCGCGACCGCCTCAACGCTCGTCCTGCTACTCCTCATGACAGTTGCCGCCGTCAGCACCATCGGCTACCAAAAAAACAAGGCTGCTTTAGCGCAATCCGAAGCCAACGAGGCACGGGCGAGGCATAACCTCGACCAAGCACAACGGAACGCTCGCCTTGCGGATCAAAAGACTCAAGAGGCGGAGACGAACCTGCAACTGGCGAAGGCGAATGCGACACGCGCCGAGACGAACTTCGAGACGGCTCGTAATGCCGTCGACTCTATGTATCTACGGGCGGCTGACGAACTCCGCGGAGTTCCGAGGATGGACGTACTCCGTAGCGAAATTCTCGAAGAAGCACTGGCATTCTATCAGGGTTTTCTGAATCAAAAGAGCGATGACCCTGGTGTCATGCTGGAAGTGGCCCGCACTCAGCGACGCGTCGGAGATATCCTGAGCGAACTGGGACACTGGGACCGCAGTCTGGAGAGCTACCAAAGGTCGGTGGAGAGTTTCCGTGAACTTCACGGCCAGTTCCCTGATGACACGACTTACCAGGACGAACTGGCCGCAAGTCACTATCGAGCCGGTGGAGCCGCGAGCAATCTGCTCCGGGTTGACGAAGCCATCGCGAGTTTCGAACAGTCGATTGAAATCTGGAAAAAACTCAACCGCGAGCATCCCGGCCAACCCATCTATCTCGACGGTCTTGCGACAGCCTATCGGAGTCTCGGTGACGTCTGGGACAACCTGTCTTACACCAAAGGTTGGGGTGTGAGAAACCGCGGCAATCAGCTCAGACAACAGTTAGAGAAGGAGTTTCCCGATTATGAGTCCCCGGACCGCATTCGGAGCCTGATCGTCGAGTTGGACTTTCCGACCGACGCTTCCCTTCCCCACGACGTCAACGAACTCCGCCGCATGGAAAGTGAGTTGAAGGAGCAACTTGCATTGGTCGAGAAGTCCGTCCGAGACCACCCGGCGATGCCGGTTCATCAGATACATTTGAATCAAATTCTCCGGCGTCTGGGCATGGTCCTCGCTGCACAGCAGCGCCACGAGGAGCAGGAGCCGTACACCCAGCGACGTGTTGCGATCGCGCAAGAACTCGTTGAGCGGTTTCCACAGGTGCCGGGGCTCCGAAAAGAACTGGCTTGGGCACTCGACAAATATGCATGGCTCCTGAGAGTCCTGGGGCGGAACGATGAAGCCGAGCAGCACTTCGAAGAAACCATTGCCATCATGGACGAACTGGTGAAGCAGTATCCGGAGAGCTCGAAATGGATGGCTCATCTCGCAGACATGCTGCAACATGTCCCCGTGCAACGACTCCAGGATCCAGATCGTATCATCTCACTCCTGCAACGAGCCATCGAGTTGAATGGTGATGGCCGGGCGGAGTTGGGGCTCGCCTTTGCACTCGCGGAACGTTACGAGGAAGCTCAAGAGTGGCTCGATGAGGCAATGAAATCCAACCCAAACGCCATCGATCTGATTCCCACGCAGGCGATTCTGTTGTGGCACACCGGGAA
>JAGQQE010000232.1 GCA_020426345.1 Planctomycetaceae bacterium | reverse complement strand
CTCGCGTGTATGGATACGCAGGGATGTGTGACATGGAATGGATTGATGATACTTGTGCCCCTGGGCACAAGCAACGCCTTACGCCGATCGCGTTGCTCCTATTGGTACTGCTCGCCGGCTGTCGCACGCATGGATCTTCCGTGGCGACAAAACACTTGAGTCCGGTTGCTCATGAGCGTCATTCACTGCCTCGTGAAGAACAGAATGTGGCTGCTCCCGGTCAGGTAATCTGTCAGGTTGCCCACACCGACGATTTGGCAGACAGCCGCAGCAACGATCAAAAGGAAACCAGCCCGTCCGAAAACACAATCTTCGCTGATTCCGAAGACTGGCCCAGTCAAACTGCCACGGTTGACCTGCCTACCCTGGAGATGATGGCCGCTGGTTCCCATCCAGGACTACGACGTTTGCACCAACAGACGGCGGCCGCCTGGGCGAAGACCCGGTATATCGACAAATTGCCGGATCCTGTGGTTGGTGCGAATGTGTTTGGTCATCCAATCGAAACAGCTGCCGGTTCTCAACGAGCCAATCTGACAGTCATGCAAATGATTCCGTGGCTCGAACGCCTTGATGCCCAGGCTCAGCAGGCATGCTACGAAGCGATGTCCCTGCAGCAGGAGTACGAAGCGGAACGAGTGAGAATCATTGGGGAACTTCGTGTTCGCTGGGCCAGGCTCTACGTGCTTCAACGACAACGGCAAACAATCGCAGCAAATCAGCAGCTCATCGAATCGCTGACAAAAATCGTCACTGCAAGGCTGGCACTTAATCGTGGGTCTGCCGGGGACGTCACACTGCTGACCGTCGAACTTGGAAGACTGAAAGAACGTTCGATTTCGGTGCAGCAACAAATCGTATCCACGACCGCAGAAATCAACCGGCTGGCAGGTCGTCCCGCTGCTCATCCCATCGCAATCCCGAATGAACTGCCAGTCGAACTGGCCAACTGGAATTACGAAATGCTAAGACAGGCGGCGTGGCAGCAGCAGCCACTCATCGCAGCGGCACATCTGAAAGCGTCTGCGACTCGATGGGGAATTGAAGTCGCGAAACTGCATCGTCGACCGGATGTGTCGATCGGCGCGGCGTGGCACTACATTGAAAACAATCGGCCGCCATCAGGCACCGTCGACGTCGGCCGCGACGCCTGGTCGCTTGGAGCCCAAGTCAGCATTCCGCTTCAGAGACAAAAGTACGACGCAATGCAGGACGAGGCGACATGGAGACACGCAGCCTCGCACGCTTCGCTGGAAGACCTGCGTCTTGAATTCGACGCGATCATTCGGGATCAGTGGGAACAGGCTGTGGCTGCCCATGAGACAGCCACTCTGTATCAGTCGACAATCCTTCCTCAGGCCCGGCAGACGCTCGAATCCGATCAGCAAGCCCTGGCAAATGGGACCGTCGATCTGGATCGCGTGATTCAGGACATCCGTAACCTCCTGGCGCTGGAACTTGGATATCACCGGGCCATTGGCCAGATGGCAACCGCCACGGCGCGCATTCAGCAGGCAGTGGGGCAGGACCTTTCACCGGAGCACTCTGACAGGGCAGTCACGTCTGCAGATTTGCTCCAAACACAAAGCGAATAAACGGAAATCCTGCTCTCCGCGCAATCTGTCGCAGGCAGACCAATCACCCGATTCGAGTCCCCGTCTTGTTTCGTGAATGATCCCTGGTTAGCATTGCGGCATCGTTCCCGTGCGAATACTGACTTATCGGAATTCATGATGACAACCCGGTGGCATTCATGTCGCTTCGTTGCTGTGCTCCTGACAATCTCAGGGATGCTTGCTGCCGGTGCGCTTGATTTGTCTGCCATCGGCTGTCCGGGAACAATCTCTGAGTCTGGTTCAAACGGGACGATTCCGGCCTGCAAACAGACTCCAGCGTGTTGCTGCTCGGGCAATCAGGCAACGCTGAAAGGGAGTCGGGTTTGCCACTGTTCCCACCCGCAATCGGAACCGATCGTTCCGGCTTCAAATGTTCCTGAAAGAAACATCCAATTCCAGGCCAGCCAGTATTGCGTCACGATAAGCGACGAGGCGGTGACGCCACTCTCGTCCCACCCCGTTCTTGATTCTGCGACACTGCTGCGTCCATCCATGCTTTCGGGTGGGCTCTGCCTGCGGCATTGCATTCAGGTCATTTAGACGTCCTGACACTCAGGGTGCGCGCTGCGCTCGATCATTTGTATGCCTTTTCGAACGCCGCGCAGACTGAGTTGCCCGAACGGTCCGTCATTGCATCGTGATCGTTTCGCCGGGCAACGTAACCCCTCGCTTCCGCTTCAGTTTCGCACGTGAATCACACAGACGTGCGGCTGGCCGCGGCACTCTTTCCGGCACGGTTCCCGCCCGTCGGTGCTGTGCGCGGCCAGTCCGCCTTTCTTTGAATCTGTTCTTTCAGCAATGGGCAGCGACCATGAATGATCGCAAACAGGACGCAGTCTCACAGCAAACGGATGATGGATCAGCTTCGAAGCTACCCGATTCTGCAACGAATCCAGGACAACTTCGGAAGTCGGGCATCTGGTGGATGAGGAATCTGTTTTCTGTCGGTTTGCTGCTGGCCGTGGGAACAGCACTCATCGCCGGCATCGGCCTGGCGCAACGAATGGGTTGGATTTCTGCCGGCGGATTCACTTCTTCGGCAAACAGCGATGACTCGGAGATTCATACCTGTCCAATGCATCCACAGATTCGGCAGCCTGGTCCGGGACGATGTCCTATCTGTGGCATGGCGTTGGTCGCCGCTTCCGGCGGCGGTGCAGACCTCGATGAACTTTCCGTACAGATCGAACCGGCGCAACGCCGGCTTGCCAACATTCAGACGGAGCCCGCACGGCTGATCCCGGTCAACGCCGAAATCCGCTCGGTTGGTTCGATTGCGATCGATGAAAGTCGAATGTCGACAATCTCGTCGTATACCTCAGGCCGGATCGAACGCCTCTTCGCCGACTACACCGGCGTCGTGGTTGGTGAAAAAGATCACCTCGCGGTTGTCTACAGCCCGGACCTTTATTCAGCACAGGTAGAATACGTCGAAGCTCGCCGAGCTCTTTCCACATCGACATTGAGCGAACTCGAAATTGTACGTGAGACACAAGAGAAGCTCGTTGAGAATTCCAGGCGTCGACTCGTCGAACTCGGCATGACAGATGATCAGCTGGAGGCATTGGAGAAAACCGGCCAAGCGCAATCGCGACTGACGATCTACGCTCCAATCGGAGGGACAGTCATCGAAAAACTGACGGCCGAGGGAGATTACGTTGATGCCGGAGAACCAATTTACAAGGTGGCAAATCTCGCAACAGTATGGCTGATGCTTGAGCTCTTTCCGGAAGACGCCTCACGAATACGGTTCGGACAACAGGTCACGGCCGAAATCCAATCACTACCTGGTGAACTGTTACAAGGGCGCGTTGCGTTCATCGACCCAACCGTTAACCCCCGGAAACGCACGGTGGGAGTTCGCGTCGAATTCCTCAATGAAGATCAGCGACTACGCCCCGGCGACTACGCCAGTGCGACGATCACGGTGCCGATCGGGCCGCAGGGAGAAGCCTACGATTCAGAACTGGCCGGTAAGTGGATCAGCCCGATGCATCCGCAGATCATTCGAGATCAACCGGGCCCATGTCCCATTTGCGGCATGGACCTTGTTCCCACCACACGTTACGGCTACTCAGAACATCCAGTCGCACAGCCCGCGTCTCTGGTCATCCCGCGTTCGGCCGTGCTGATGGCGGGTTCGCACAGCGTGGTGTACGTCGAAGAGGAACAGGGGCGTTTTGAAGTTCGGGTCGTCACAATCGGCCCCATCCTGCGGGACCAGGTCATTGTGGTCGACGGACTCAGCGAGGGCGAGATGGTCGCAACAGCCGGTAACTTTCTCATCGACTCGCAAATGCAACTGGCTGGCAAACCCAGTCTGATTGATCCCACCCGAGCCATCGCAAGGCAAAACGAACGCAACACACCGCTTAGTTTTGATTCCATCACGGTGGCGCCCGTGGGCGGCGTTGCCGGTCGGCAACTCGAAGAACTTTATCAGGCCTACTTTCGAATTTTCGAGTCGCTCGCAAACAATGAAGTTCCTCAGCCGGCAGATGCCGGGGCACTTCATGAATTGGCAACATTACTCGCGAAAAGCGAGGAACTCAACGAAGCCACGCACCGACTGCTGCGGACGATTGCAGAGCGCAGCGAGCACCTGCACCACCTGTCTATCGATGAAGCTCGACTCGAAGCGTTTCGGCCGATCAGCCACGCGATCGTAACGATCGCCACTCAGGCTCGCGGGGAACAGGCTTCTGATCCGGTCTTTCAGATGTTCTGTCCGATGGTGGAAGGCGGAGGCGGCGACTGGCTGCAGTCCGGATCAGAACTCCGGAATCCATACCGAGCCGTTGATATGCCACGTTGCGGCCTGGTTGTTCGGGAGTTGCCGGTGCAAACCAAGGCCCCATCATCAGACCCCGACTCAGATTTGTCATCCGGTAATGATTTGTCATCCGGCAAAGATCAGGAGCAACCGTGATGCTGGCAGCACTCATTCGCTTTTGCATTCGCGAACCGCTGATCGTGCTGGTCGCACTTGCGTTTGTCGTCGGCTTCGGCGTCTGGTCGACACAGACTGTCCCGATTGATGCGATTCCCAATGTGGGCGAGAACCAGGTGATTGTTCTCACCGCATGGCAAGGTCGTTCTCCCCGGGACGTCGAAGACCAGCTGACATACCCGCTGTCCGTGAGTCTGCTTGCTGTCCCGAATGCTGAAAGCGTGCGTGGCCGAAGCATGTTCGGTTACAGCTTTGTGCAGGTCACATTCTCGGACGACATCGATCTGTACTGGGCCAGGTCGCGCGTTCTGGAACAGCTGGGAACCGCGGCTGCAGCGCTTCCGGAAGGGGTTGTACCAACGCTTGGCCCGGATGCCACGGGCCTGGGCCAGGTCTTCTATTATGTCCTGGAGCCCCCTCCAGGAATGAACCTTGCCGAACTCCGCAGTCTGCAGGACTTCGTGATCAAGTATGACCTGCAGTCCGTCGAAGGCGTCAGCGAGGTCGCCAGCGTGGGCGGTTACGTTCGAAATTATCAGATCGAAGTCGATCCCGACCGTCTTCGCTTCCACAATGTCACCCTCGATCAACTTGTCACGGCAGTCCGCAGTTCGAACATTGATGTGGGAGCCAGAACGGTCGAAGCAACCGGCATGGAATACATCATTCGCGGCCGCGGAACCATAGGCGCGGATCGGGATCCTTCTCAGGCGATCCATGATATTGAGGAAACGGTCGTACTTTCACGAGAGGGTGTACCGGTCCGAATTCGCGATCTGAGCCGGGTGCAAATCGGTCCAGAGTTCCGTCGGGGGGCGATCGACCTGAATGGGTCCGAGGCCGTAGGCGGGGTGGTCGTGATGCGATTTGGTCAGAATCCGCGCGATGTAATCGCTCGCGTGCGGGAAAAAATCGATCAGATCGAACCGAGTCTGGGGGGCGTCAGGATTCGCGCGATCTACGATCGAACAGGCCTGATCGATGAAACTGTAGGAACGCTGACCGGCGCACTTCGGGAAGAACTGGTGATTACTCTGGTGGTCATCGTTCTGTTCCTGCTGCACCTCAGAGCAAGCATCGTCGTCGCGGTGACAATGCCGTTGGCGGTCTTAGTCTCGTTCATCGGGATGAAGACTTTTGGCATCGACGCAAACATCATGTCGCTCGCCGGGATCGCAATCGCTATTGGCGAGGTCGCCGATCTTGGAATCATCATCTCCGAAAATATCTACCAGCATCTGGTGGAATGGGAGGCTGATCCGCAACTGCAGAATGAGAAGAGCCGGGAACAGGTTGTCATTGACGCCACAGAAGAAGTCGCGTCGGCCGTGTTGACCGGTGTCACGACGACGATCGTCAGCTTTCTGCCAATTTTCTTCCTGACCGGGCGCGACTACAAGCTGTTTGCTCCGCTGGCCTGGACGAAGACATTCGCAATGATCGCTGCCATCCTTGTCGCACTTTTTCTGGTACCACTGTTGTGCCGAATGCTGCTTCGCACAACGAGATGGAAGACTCACCTGCGCTGGTCAGCAGCTGCCATAGCGGCCGGGGCGGGCATCGTTGCTGTCCCCCTGCTTTGGAATCCGGACCTGAGCGCTCAGTTGCCTGTCGATCAATCGACATCGGCTGTCATCGCAGCAGCCTTCGCCGGGGGCATGGTATTGTTATTGTCCCGGGAACGGCTCCGACCCATCGAACGGAACCCAACCAGTCGACTGATTCTGTTTTTCTACACCCCCACGCTGCGTTTCTTCCTGAATCACAAGATGGCTTTTGCCGCGATGCCGCTGATCATCGTCGTACTTGGAATAGGGGCATGGATCGGAATGCCCGCGGTGCTGAGTCCTTTTGAATGGGTCAGCCGCCGGCTGGGAGCCGAACCAAATGATTTTCCGGGATACGTCGCATTGAAGCACTCTTTCCCGGGATTGCGAAGCGACGACTGGATCGCTCTGGACGAAGGCAGCTGGTTCTATATGCCAACGCTGTACCCGGCTGCCAGTTTCAGTGAAGCGATGCAGGTGCTGCAGACGCAGGATGCGCTCATTTGTGAGATTCCGGAAGTGGAAAATGTACTCGGCAAGATCGGACGGGTCGAATCGGCGCTCGACCCTGCACCGGCCGCGATGATCGAAACTTATGTGATGCTCAAGCCCACCAACCAATGGAGAGACGGCGTCACCATCGAAGACATCTGGAATGAAATCACTGCTGTCGCAACGCTTCCCGGGGTTACACCCGCATCTCCACTTCAGCCGATTGAAGGACGTGTTGTGATGCTCCAGAGCGGCATCAAGGCATCGATGGCGATTCGGATCTTCGGCGACAACCTGGAAGGACTCGCGAAAGCTTCTCTTCAGGTAGCCGAACAGCTCCGACAAAATCCGTACGTCAATCCCGCTACGGTGAATCCCGACATCGTCATGGGCAAGCCCTACGTCGAGTTTGAAGTTGATCGTGAAGCCTCTGCCCGGTTCGGTATGACGACAATGATGGTGAATCAGGTCGTTGAAACCGCACTCGGTGGCATGAACCTTACGACCACAATTGAAGGTCGCGAACGTTATCCGATTCGGCTCCGATATCAGCGAAACATGCGGGAACGTCTCGATCAGCTCGATGAACTTCCTGTTGTCACGCCAACCGGCGAAGTCGTGGCCCTTTCTCGTCTGGCGAAGATGGAGACGACCTGGGGGCCCGGTATGATCAACAGCGAAGATGCTCGACTGGTCGCCCACGTTTCGTTCGCTCCGTCAGGCATCGCAGGAGATCTTGAAACGGTCGAAAACGTCGAGAACGCTCTCCGTACTGCACAGGCCCTTCCGGACGACAATCCAGCGGCTCTGAATCCGCCCGCAGGCTATTCACTCGCCCCGGTTGGCTCATTCCAGAACCAAATCGAGGCAAATGAGCGATTGATGCTCATCATTCCGCTCGTTGTCCTGACAAACCTGTTGCTGATCTATCTGGAATTCCGAAACTTAACGATCGCACTCATCATCTTTTTGCAGGTTCCCGTCGCATTTGCTGGCGGCATGATCGGTCTGGGCATCGCCGGGACTGAAATGAACACCGCGATCTGGGTCGGTTTTATCGCGTTGTTTGGCATCTCTGTAGACGATGGCATCGTGATCGCCACCTATATGCAACAGCTGTTTATACGCCGAAAGCCGGAATCAATCGCAGACCTTCGACTCGCGACCACAGAAGCTGGCCAGCGTCGCATTCGACCGTGTTTAATGACGGCCTTCACCACCTTCGGCGCATTGCTGCCTGTGATGACAGCGACAGGACGTGGTGCCGACGTGGCCCGCGCAATGGCGCTGCCCGTCTTCTCCGGCATGTTCTTTGAACTCGTATCGCTGTTTGTCGTCCCGGTGCTGTTCTGCTGGTACATGGAATTCAGACTGACCGCTCCCGTCAGCGACACTCACTAACAAACACTCACAACCAGTGACAACCACACATTCAACTGCAGCCATGCAGCGCGTTGTCCAGCGCGCAGGCTCTTCCTGAAATCACGCTGCAACAGGAGTTCCGGACAGGAGCGTCCGACAGGTGCGATCAATCCATTTGGCGGTGAAACGTCTGACAATGTTCCGATCCACCTGTCGAGGGGGGACACTGCTGGAAATGGGGACCGCGAGTGGAAACGCGTTCTACCGTGTCGCCTGAACACTTTCGGGCTGAAGAACGGAGCGAGCCAGGTCAATCATCACAGCGCGTTCCTCGGACGATATCAACGGTTCGGGAACGCCTGCGATTCTCAGGCGTTCGATGAATGTCATCTCCGTTGAGCCACCAGTGGGTTCGGCTGAATCACTGTCATCGGCTTGTTTCAGCAACCCGGTTCTCATGAGTTCGTTCTGCAGTCGAGCGCTCTCTTCGCGCGTCAGATTACCAAACGGTTCATCCATAAACCAAACACCTTCATAACGCTCGATCAGCCGTCGAACCGACGCTCGGGCTCTTGAAGGTCCGTAAACGATAATGGGGCAATTCTGAGTGCGAATGTCGGCTCTCAGATTGGCGATAGTGGGTGACAAATCCCATTCAATGCAATTGCTGCTGACAAGGATCAACTCGCAATTCAACTGTTCAGATGCCAGCGTGAAACCATCAGCCCCGGTTCGGCTCACCTGCGTTGCATAACCCGCATCTTCAAGTCGGGCGGCTAATCCCGGAAGACGACCAGCATCAGCTTCAATAACGACCGCCTCTGGCCTGATGCTGCCCCCGGAGATGTTCCTCAGGACGCGTAACGCGGGCTCACTGTTAAGCTGATGGAGATTGCGGCTGAGTTGAATTTGACTTGCAACAACGCGAACGCGAGGATCGACGGCGAGTGTTGCCTGCCGCAGCAAGGCGAGTAATTCAGGACTGATAGAATCACCTGTGAATTGAGATTCAAGCGAATGCAGCAGCGCAACGGCCGCCCCCGGAACAGGGATTTGCAGCGCTGCATGAAGAGCCTTCAATTGAGCTTCGAGAGGTCCATCCAACGGGCTCGCCCCGTCGTCACCAGGCGAGAATGCGATTGGCCGTGCCGCTGACTCACACAAAACGGTCAGCGATTTTGGTACGCTGCTTTCGGGCTGAATCCGCTCGGCATCGTGGGCGAAATCCAGTGCCTCCTTGATGAGTTCTGCTTTCGTGTCCGCTGATTTCTGCTGTCTCGTAACTCCTGCGACATGCGTTACCGAAAACCGTTCTTCGGAGGCTTCGAGCCGTCGGTAAACTTCCTTTTGCAGCAAACGAACCGCGGCATCTGAATTTTCGACAGCCAGACTGGAGTTCGGCACGAGCGATACCAGAGAAGCCTCAAATGCACTATTCAGAATAGTCAGGGCATTGGCTGCCTCCTGCTGCGTTTCAGCAGAGACATCTGCGCCGAATCGCCAGCGAAGCAATCGTTTTGCAATACTCGGGTCGGCCGTGGTTGCCAGTAACTTCAGGATGCGTGATCGCCCCTGGTCGTCAGCAGACTCCAGGGCAGCCAGGAGTCCATACCGCATGGATCGCGCATGTTCTTCGAGGATTCGCTGAGCAATTTTCCCCTGCGGCGAATTAACATCGTTCGCCAGCAAAGGGGCAACAGCTCGATCGTCTGCGGCGATGATCTCAACGATAGCCTCACTGGCCTGCGGACCGGAACTTCCCAACTGTTGACAAAGATCCAAAAGCCGGGCATCTGAGGCGGCATAAGTTCGCGATGCTTCATTGACCGCAGTTAAGAGCGACTTTGCCTCTGGCTGCAGATCCGGGTTGGCGTTGAGCGTCAGAAAAACGCCGACACCGAATTCTTCTCGCAATTTTCTGAGCTCACCGGCCGAGGGTTGTGATGCGAGCAGGATCTCGAGCAGTTTCTTCGCTTCGTCCAGTCGCTCCAGCCGCTGCGCTGTGTACGCGGCTCTCAACAGACCGGCAGGCGTTTTTTGTACAAATTGAAATCGCTTTTCCATGGCGTCATCGCCGGATTGAGCGCGAGCGACATCAAAGAGGCCCGAAACCCCGGCAACAGCGACCAGAACAGCCACGGATAAACAACCTGAACGCATGGCCTTTTTGTCCCAAACTCACAGGAGCTGAATCTTATTCCCAAACGGATATGTTGGGGT